>NZ_JAKKCR010000019.1:0-78633 GCF_021728015.1 Vibrio sp. G-C-1
CGTTTTTTTATTCGTTCGATTAAAAAGAGCACAAAACGCCTCAAAAGTAGGCTTTTCTCTTACATCTCTTGCAATTTCTTAGAGAATAAAGAGACTTTTTCCCAGTTCGTATACTCAACTTCCTTGGTTGTGTCCGTTTCTCCGCCTGTCATATTCATAATGAAGCGAATCATGGTTTTATCGAACCAGTTATAACGAGGGTAATAGAGAGCACCCGCGAATACACCGATTAGAGTCGGCTGCCATGGTGACTTAAGAAGAAACTTCTTAATATAGGCACTACCTTCAGGGGTGTCTTTACCTTGGTCTTCTTTACGAGCCGTTAAGTTAACGCAGAAGAAGGCAACCTTATTGGATTGCAACTGAGTAAGGTTGGCATCAATGAACTTATATAGTTTCTTATTAAGGTGGCCGTAACGAATAGATGCACCAATCAACACTCGGTCGTATTGAGCAAAGTCGACATTACTAATAGTGTGCAGATCTTGAAGCTCACATTCGAACTCATTCATTTCTTCTTTTATATAGTTCAAGATCTTCTTGGTTTGCCCTTCACGGCTTGAATACAAAAATAGAGCTTTTGCCACAATGTTGTCCTTAGCTACGCCAAAACGTAGGGGTCAATAAAATTAATAAGGTGAATATCTCTAAACGACCAAACAGCATAGATACGATCAACACCCATTTAGCCTTATCATTCACATCGCCGAAGTGCATTGCCACTTCACCTAAGCCCGGGCCAAGGTTATTCAATGTTGCCGCTACGGCAGAGAAAGCACTCAGCTCATCCATCCCAGTAGCAATAAGAGCCAACATACAAACCACAAAAACCAATGCGTATGCAGAGAAGAAGCCCCAAACCGCATCAACAACACGTTGTGGTAACGCAGAACCGCCAACCTTGATGGTATAGACAGCACGCGGGTGGACAAGGCGCTTCATTTCACGAGCACCTTGCAAAGTAAGCAATAAGATTCGAATGACTTTCATACCACCGCCCGTTGAACCTGCACAGCCCCCTATAAAAGAAGAGAACAGAAGCAGAACAGGTAAGAACAATGGCCACTCGGAGAAACCTGTAGTGGTGAAGCCTGCTGTCGTCGATATAGATACCGTTTGGAACAACGCTTGATCAAAAGCATCGTAATACGAGTCATAAGAGTGGTGATTAAGCAGTAATAAGAAACAAACTAAGAACAAGACTGCTTGAATAAAGATAAAGGCGCGGAATTCAGGATCTTTCCAATAATACTTAGGATGCACACCACCAGAAGCAAATGCAGCAAAGTGAAGCGAATAGTTACACGCAGAGATAAGAAGGAACACGACCGTAATCATGTTGATAGCCGGACTGTTGAAATAGCCCATACTCGCATCGTGAGTCGAGAAGCCACCAATCGCAATAGTAGAGAAGCTATGACTTATAGCATCAAAGAAGCTCATGCCTGCAAGCCAAAACGCCACCGCACAAGCAATCGTTAGGCTCAGATAGATGTACCAAAGCGCTTTTGCCGTTTCAGCAATACGCGGAGTCATCTTACTGTCTTTTACAGGGCCCGGGATTTCTGCACGATATAGCTGCATACCACCGATGCCGAGAACAGGAAGGATGGCTACCGCCAATACGATGATACCCATACCACCAAACCATTGCAGGAACTGGCGGTAAAACAGAATCGCCTTAGGCAGATCATCGAGGCCGACAATAACGGTCGCGCCCGTGGTTGTTAATGCAGAGAAGGATTCGAAGAAAGCATCGGTTACCGACACATTGGGGTTATCGGCGATCAAAAACGGCAGCGCACCAGCACTACCGATTACCGTCCAGAATAAAACAACAATCAAGAAGCCATCACGCGCTTTCAATTCATGCTTATAACGTCGGTTTGGAAACCAGCAGGTTGCTCCACAGAATAAGAGAACAAAAAAGGTCGTCACAAATGGCACACCCGCACCATCTCGATAGATCAGAGCGACGAGCGCAGGTGCGAGCATTGATACACTAAAAAGTGCTAATAATAATCCGACGATTCGAATAATTGAGCGAAATTGCATGAGCTATTGAACGAAGCGAAATGCTTCACACTTCCTAGTTGTCTTTGACTTTCGTTACCAGTGCCTTAGCACCGCTTTTATTGATCATGGTTTGGGTAAACGAATCTACCTGAAGGAGCTCTATTTCAATAATAAGCTCAACTTGAACACCATAATCCGCTTGGACTTCAACAGCCTGATGCTGAGCCATGATGGATTGTGCAATCGGCACAAAGCCATAGTCTAACTCTAGCCGTAATTTTGTGGTTATTTTTTTCTCGATAGTTTGAAGCAGCTTGAGAGCTTGTTGTACTCCACCACCATAAGCCTTAACTAAACCACCAGTACCGAGCTTGATTCCGCCTGAATAGCGAGTGACTACAGCCGTTAACTCGCCAACACCTGAACCAGACAGTTGTGCCAAGATAGGCTTTCCAGCAGTACCCGAGGGTTCGCCATCATCACTAAAGCCCCACTTCATCGAGTCTTCAGGTCGCCCTGCAGCAAAGCCCCAACAGTTATGTCGCGCTGAAGAATGCTCTTTTTTTACCTGTTCAACGAACTGCTTAGCAGCTTCTACACTTGGAGTATGAGCAAGATGAGTAATAAAAACGCTCTTTTTTATCTCTTCTTCAAATAAAGCCGACGCTGACGGTATTAAATAGGGCTGTTCATTCATATCGTTAACTTAATTATTAAGAGCAGCGAAGTGTATCACGCGTGAATAATAAGGGTTAGAGGATCTGTGCTGTCGCACAATGTTAAACAATTGTTTAAAAAATGTATTGAAATTAATCAAGCAGAGGTACAGACTAGAATAACTGGTCTTACCAGGTGTTCTACAATAATAGAAAGATAACAAGATTCTCTCAAACAATCGTGGATTGTATGTCATGGAGATAGACAATGATTTACCAAGCTAACACCCTACAGGTAAAGGAATTACAAGATGGTATTGCGGAATTAAGCTTCTGTGCACCGGCATCTGTAAACAAACTCGACCTTGCAACTTTAGAATCACTAGATAAAGCGTTAGATGCTCTTAATGCTCACGCAGGATTACGTGGTTTAATCTTAACTTCAAACAAAGACGCGTTCATTGTGGGCGCAGACATCACTGAATTTCTTGGCCTATTTGCTAAGCCAGAAGCAGAACTTGATGAATGGTTAAGATTCGCTAATTCAATCTTCAGCAAGCTCGAAGACCTTCCTGTCCCAACTCTTTCAATGATGCGTGGCCATGCCCTTGGCGGCGGCTGTGAATGTGTACTCGCTACCGATTTCCGCATCGGTGACAAGACCACCAGCATAGGTCTACCAGAAACCAAACTTGGCATCATGCCTGGTTTTGGTGGTTGTGTGCGCCTACCTCGTGTTATCGGTGCTGACAGCGCGATGGAAATTATCACTCAAGGCAAAGCATGCCGTGCAGATGAAGCGCTTAAAGTTGGCTTGTTAGATGCGATTGTTGAAACAGACCAACTACTAGAATCAGCGATCAACACGGTTTCTTTGGCAGCCAATGAGAAACTTGATTGGCAGCTACGCCGCAAACAAAAAACATCAGCGCTTTCACTAAGTAAACTAGAAGCGATGATGAGCTTTACCATGGCTAAGGGCTTAGTGGCTCAAAAAGCAGGGCCTCACTACCCAGCTCCGATTACTTCTGTGATTGCAATTGAAGAAGCAGCGCGCAGCGATCGCGATGCGGCGTTAGACATCGAACGCAAACACTTCGTTAAGCTAGCAAAATCTGAAGAAGCGAAAGCCCTTGTCGGTTTATTCTTGAATGACCAATACATTAAAGGCTTAGCAAAACAAGCTGGTAAGTCTGCGAATAAAGCAACTGAACGCGCAGCAGTACTTGGTGCTGGCATCATGGGTGGCGGTATTGCTTACCAGTCAGCATTGAAAGGCGTGCCAGTGATGATGAAAGACATCGCACAAGCGTCTCTTGATCTTGGTATGAACGAAGCTTCTAAGCTGTTGAATAAACGCTTATCACGCGGTCGCCTTGATGGGTTCAAGATGGCAGGTATTCTGTCTTCTATTACTCCAAGTCTACATTATGCAGGTGTTGAGCAATCAGATGTGATTGTGGAAGCGGTTGTAGAAAACCCTAAAGTAAAAGCGGCAGTTTTGAGCGAAGTGGAAGGTTTGGTTGGTGAAGACACGGTTCTTACATCAAACACCTCAACGATTCCAATCAACCTGTTAGCGAAATCTTTAAAGCGCCCTGAAAACTTCTGTGGCATGCACTTCTTTAATCCAGTACACCGCATGCCTTTGGTTGAGATCATCCGTGGCGAGCATACTTCAGAAGAAACAATTAATCGCGTAGTCGCTTACGCAGCGAAAATGGGCAAATCCCCTATCGTTGTTAATGACTGCCCTGGCTTCTTCGTAAACCGTGTACTTTTCCCTTACTTTGGCGGTTTCAGCATGTTGTTACGCGACGGTGCTGACTTCACTAAGATCGATAAAGTCATGGAGCGCAAGTTCGGTTGGCCAATGGGCCCTGCGTACCTATTAGACGTTGTTGGTTTAGACACAGCACACCATGCCCAAGCAGTAATGGCGCAAGGTTTCCCTGAGCGTATGGGTAAAGAAGCGCGTGATGCGATTGACGCGCTTTATGTCGCTGAAAAATACGGCCAGAAGAACGGCAGCGGTTTCTACACATACAGCGTAGACAAGCGCGGTCGTCCTAAGAAGACCTTCTCTGAAGACATTCTTCCTATCTTGGCTGACGTATGCCAACAGCCACAAGACTTTGATGACCAGACCATTATCCAACGTGTGATGATTCCTATGATCAACGAAGTGGTGCTTTGTTTAGAAGAAGGCATCATCGCGACACCGCAAGAAGCGGATATGGCACTGGTTTACGGTTTAGGCTTCCCTCCATTCAGAGGCGGCGTATTCCGCTACTTAGACAGTGTGGGTATTGGTAACTTCGTTGAAATGGCGAAGAGCTACCAAGACTTAGGTGCAATGTACCAAGTTCCTCAACTATTGCTTGATATGGCAGCGAAGGGCGAAAGCTTTTACGACGGTCAACAAGCCAGTTCTCTGTAACCCACATTTGGAAAAGGAATAGCAAAATGAAAAATGTAGTTGTTGTTGATTGCCTTCGTACCCCAATGGGACGTTCCAAAGGTGGAGCTTTCCGTCACACTCGTGCTGAAGATCTGTCTGCACATTTGATGAAAGGCATTTTAGAGCGCAACCCAGAAGTAAACCCTGTCGAGATTGAAGACATTTACTGGGGTTGTGTACAACAAACGCTAGAGCAAGGCTTCAACGTGGCACGTAACGCTGCTTTGCTTGCTGGTCTACCGATTGAGATTGGTGCGGTGACGGTCAACCGTTTATGTGGTTCATCTATGCAAGCTCTGCATGATGCAACCCGCTCTATCATGGTTGGCGATGCTGAAATCTGCCTGATCGGTGGTGTCGAACACATGGGTCATGTACCAATGAACCATGGTGTTGATTTTCACCCAGGCATGTCTAAACACGTAGCGAAAGCGGCGGGTATGATGGGCCTAACCGCTGAGATGCTAGGTAAAATGCACGGTATTAGCCGTGAAGACCAAGATGCATTCGCAGCACGCTCACATGCTCGAGCTCAAGCAGCAACAGTTGAAGGTCGTTTCAAAAACGAAATCCTGCCAACAGAAGCTCACGCAGCAGACGGTTCACTGTTCACTCTGGATTACGATGAAGTCATTCGCCCAGAAACTACGGTTGAAGGCTTATCTCAGCTTCGCCCGGTATTTGACCCAGCAAACGGTACGGTAACAGCAGGTACTTCATCAGCACTGTCTGATGGTGCATCGGCAATGCTTATCATGAGCGAAGAGAAAGCCAACGCACTTGGCCTGAAGATTCGCGCTCGCGTGAAGTCGATGGCTATCGCTGGCTGCGATCCTTCAATCATGGGTTACGGCCCAGTACCAGCGACGAAAAAAGCACTTAAACGTGCGGGCCTAACCATCGAAGATATGGGTGTGATTGAGCTAAACGAAGCGTTTGCTGCTCAATCTCTTCCATGTGCGAAAGACCTAGGTCTACTGGATGTAGTTGACGAGAAAGTAAACCTTAACGGCGGTGCGATTGCTCTTGGTCACCCACTGGGCTGTTCTGGTTCTCGTATCTCGACGACCCTAATCAACCTGATGGAAGCACAAGACGTGAAATACGGTTTAGCGACCATGTGTATTGGTTTAGGCCAAGGTATTGCAACGGTATTTGAACGCCCATAGCGGTCGTTGGTTGTAATACTTGTAGGGTAATCTTTTGTGCAGCTATATTTATATAGCTGCACTTTTTATTGCTCGGCGTCCAATAATGTATCGATTCGTTCAGCGAACTTAGCGAGAGAAAAAACATCACTCACATCTATGCACAAAACGCATAGATTCAATGTTGATGTTTCATTATTTTTTCTTCGATGATTCAACTAAAGTTACTTCAGTTTCCTAATATTCCTCCCACGGAGCAGATCATGTTTAAAGCACTTGTACTAAACCAAGAAGATAAAAAAACTATCGCATCAGTATCTCAAATTGATGAATCTCAATTACCAGAAGGTAACGTGAAGGTTGATGTGAGCTACTCTTCTTTGAACTACAAAGATGGTTTGGCGATTACAGGTAAAGGGCGCATTGTTCGTAACTTCCCTATGGTTCCTGGTATCGACCTTTCAGGTGTGGTTTCACAATCTGATGACCCACGCTACAAAGCGGGTGACGAAGTTGTTCTAACGGGTTGGGGTGTTGGTGAAGGTCATTGGGGTGGCATGGCTGAAAAAGCGAGCCTAAACGGTGATTGGTTAGTGCCAATGCCAGCGGGTCTAGACGCTAAGAAAGTAATGGCGATCGGTACAGCAGGTTTCACAGCAATGCTTTGTGTGCAAGCTATCGTAGATGCAGGCATCAAACCAGAAGACGGTGAAATCTTAGTAACAGGTGCAAGTGGCGGCGTAGGCAGCGTGTCTATTACGCTACTAAACCAACTAGGCTACAAAGTAGCAGCGGTTACTGGCCGTGCTTCTGCAAACGGTGAACTACTTAAATCACTAGGTGCGACACGCATTGTAGAGCGTGCTGAACTTGAAGAACCAGCTAAGCCACTAGAAAAACAACTGTGGGCTGGTGCTATCGATACGGTAGGCAGCAAAGTACTTGCGAAAGTATTGGCACAAATTGATTACAACGGCGCGGTTGCAATGTGTGGTCTAGCAGGCGGTTTTGACTTACCAACCACAGTAATGCCATTCATTCTGCGTAACGTTCGCCTACAAGGTGTGGACTCGGTAATGTGCCCTCGTGAAAAACGTATTAAAGCGTGGGAACAACTTGCTGAGCTGCTACCTGAGTCTTTCTACGGCCAAGCGACTAAAGAAGTGTCTTTAGATGGCGCTATTCAAGCAGCAGAAGACATCACTAACGGTCAAATCACTGGTCGCGTAGTTATAAAGCTTTAGTAATCAACTAAAGCTCAAATATCTCAGAACAACAAAGGGCTGATAGTAATCAGCCCTTTTGCATTTTGGTCATTTGGTTCGAGTAAACCAAAACTAGATCTAAGTTAAGTTAACCCAAACCTACATCCGCAATCCGTTTCTGAATCAACTCACCACACTCTTCTTTTACTACTCTTCTTAACCATTGTTGCGAGGCAGAAGAATCGCAGCGCGAGTGCCAGATCAGCGAGTAATCAAACGGCATAAACTCAAATGGTAATGGCTTAACAACCAAGTCATAGCGCTCTGCCACCAAATAAGCCAGATCGGCTGGTACAGTGATCACCAACGGCATTCTATCGACAATCGCTAATGCGGCTTCAAGGTGATAAGCACGCAGCACCATTTTACGTGGGTTTTGATTGGCTAAAGCGTTGTCTAATAAAGCCTTAACACCATCACTGATCGCAATCATCGCGTGCGGGAGTGATACATAGTCTTCAAGGCTTAAAGGCTGATCCGCCAATGGGTGGTTTTTAGATAACAGACACGACACACCAACCGGCCCCAAGACCTCTTGATGAAGTGGTGCAATGCTGCCACTCGGACGACAGATCGCCATATCAACACGTTCGGTACTGAGCTGTTTAAACAAATGCTCATGCTGCAGCGGTGCAAACTCCAAAGATATGTTCGGCGCTTGTTCATAAATCTTAGGCAATGCATAAGGCAAGATAGTTTGCATCGCGTAGTCAGTAGTCGCAATCAGAAAGCGTTCACTGCAATAGTAAGGATCGAAATCACTCGGGCTCAGCAGTTGGCGGAATGACTCTAAAGGCTGATCAATACGCTGGCTGATCTCGAGTGCTTTTTTGGTGGGAATCAGGTGCTGACCTTGGCGTGTAAACAGCGGATCGTTAAGTAGTTCTCTTAAGCGCCCTAACACTCGACTGGTTGCGGATTGACTTAAGTTAAGACGAAGCGCAGCCTGGCTAACACTGCCCTCTTCAATCAATACTTTTAAGGCGACCAATAAATTAAGGTCTCTACGATAGATGTCTTCTAATTCCACGCCACTTACCTAGTTGTATACAACTGTCATTAGTTACTAAGTTGTTTATAGCATGCTTTAGATAAAAAAAATCCCGCAATTATGCGGGGAAGCCCAAGAAAATCTGGGGATAGTGTCGGAATGTTGTCGTATCGGAATTTGCTTGTTGTATTCGGGTTAGTGCTCTTGCTCTTCGGCTATACCTTGCCAACGGCGCATCTCTACCCAAATACCAATAATCGTTGCTACTATGCCAAAGATAGGCATCAGTGAGGTCTCTGTCGATGAGCGCAAAACTAACGCACAGAAAGAAATAAAACAGAGAACTGAATAAATTGTTAATCTATCTAATCCTGTCAACATCGCCACTCCTTAGCTAGTTGCCTTTGTTTCAAGTTGTTATCAACTTGTTAACTAAGTTATAGGAAATGATTCTGTTTGCCAAGCACTTATTGCATATTTTTTCTGCAGACGTATTATTCACTCGTTAGATAGATATAGAGATACAAACCATGACATTCAAACCTGAACTGGCAACCCATACTTTAGAAGCTGAAGGCCTGCGTTGCCCGGAACCAGTAATGATGGTCAGGAAGACAATTAGAAACATGCAGGATGGCGATGTGTTACTGGTAAAAGCTGACGATCCTTCGACAACTCGAGATATCCCGAGCTTTTGTCGATTCATGGATCACCAGTTGGTAGGTCAAGCGACAGAAACGTTGCCTTACCAGTATTTGATCAGAAAGGGATTGGAGGCATAACGCCCCACCGAGTATCAAGCATCAAAAAAGCCGCTCGTACCTTATGTTCTTCAACAGAACTCAGAGTACGAGCGGCTTTTTATTTATTCGTTTCTAGACTTGTTTTGCAGATGCTCAAGCTGATGCTGAATTTCTCGGATATCTTTGCGCATAGGAATAATATGCGCCACTCGAATCCAGGCCTCTACCGCAAGCCCAGTCATGATCATCGAACCAGCCACCATTGGTAGCCACATGTCCGTCAACACCATGCCTAATAGTGTAAGTGCAAGCCCAAAGGTAAATAGATAACTTTGGCTTTGTGGAGTAATACCCATATAACGCGTCAACATAATCATGCCCTCGTGTTCTTAACTCACAAGATTAAAATATCATGACAAGTATGACAGTTATATGTCCATTCGCTCGATAAACCCGACAATACTGTAAGAGTATGACCTACAACACGTTACTCTACTGGTTGAGTATAATAAGACTCAATACCACCGCTTAATAGAAAGCCGCTGCGATAGCCAAACCCACGAATAACAAGGCGGTGATCTTGCGAATCAGATCAAGAGGCATCTTATCTGCCGATAACTTACCAATGATCACCACTGGCACATTCGCCAGCAACATACCGATGGTAGTACCCAGAATCACCCACGTTAATGCATCAGAGTATTGAGCCCCTAGAATGGAGGTCGCAATCTGAGTCTTATCACCAATCTCAGCAATAAAGAAAGCGATAAAACTGGCAACAAATGGGCCTCGATTCGAGATCTGCTCATCGTCATCCAACTTATCCGGAATCAGAATCCAGCCCGCCATCGCAATGAAACTGACCACCAGCACCCATTTTAAGATTTCAGGAGATAAGTAATCTGCGATAACGACACCGAGCCATGCAGCAAGAGCATGATTGGCGATGGTGGCAAAGAAGATAGCCGCGATAATAGGTATCGGCTTGCGATATCGACTGGCTAATAAAAGGGATAGCAACTGAGTCTTATCACCGATCTCGGCTAAGGCGACAGTTGTAATTGAAATTGCTAAAACGCTCACGACATGCTCATTTGGGACGGAGATTATTATATTTAACCAAAGACAAACCTCGCGCCCCATCCCGGTTCACGATGCTTGTCTAAGGTCTTGCTAAGCGCCACCAAGGTGGTGGTTGCCTCGAACGCCATGATGATTTTGCATCAATTATGTTGACGGACGAACTCATTCAATAGGATATGAATAAGTAAGCTACTCCCCAAAGACCGCGAGATTTTAATCACCCACGCTTTCAAACACAAGTGTCAAAGTTATCAAAATATCCACTTGTGCCGAAAAACAAACATTAAAGGCAAAAAAATCCACTAAACGACATTTTAGACCACTAATTAAACAAGATTACCCCTACTCGCTTTACCAATATCTCGGTATACTCAGAGGTTATTTTTCTCATTCATTTAAAAGAATCGCGCGAACCTGACTATGCAAAAATACGATATCAAAACCTTCCAGGGAATGATCCTCGCGCTGCAGGATTACTGGGCACAAAACGGTTGTACCATTGTTCAACCACTAGATATGGAAGTAGGTGCTGGCACCTCTCACCCAATGACATGTCTACGTGCACTTGGCCCAGAGCCAATGTCTACGGCATACGTTCAACCTTCTCGTCGTCCGACCGATGGTCGTTACGGTGAAAACCCGAACCGCCTGCAGCACTACTATCAATTCCAAGTAGCTCTAAAACCTTCTCCAGATAACATCCAGGAGTTGTACTTAGGCTCGCTTGAAGTTCTTGGTGTCGACCCGCTTGTTCACGATATTCGCTTCGTAGAAGACAACTGGGAAAACCCAACGCTAGGCGCATGGGGTCTTGGTTGGGAAGTATGGCTAAACGGTATGGAAGTGACTCAATTCACTTACTTCCAACAAGTTGGCGGCCTTGAGTGTAAGCCTGTAACGGGTGAGATCACTTACGGTATCGAGCGTCTAGCAATGTACATCCAGGAAGTAGACTCTGTTTACGACCTAGTTTGGAACGTAGCACCAGACGGTTCTAACGTGACTTACGGTGACATCTTCCACCAAAACGAAGTTGAGCAATCAACATACAACTTCGAGCACGCAGACGTAGATTTCCTATTCACTTTCTTCGACCAGTGCGAAAAAGAGTGTAAAGAGCTACTTGAGCTTGAGAAGCCACTGCCGCTTCCTGCTTACGAACGCATTCTAAAAGCAGGTCACGCATTCAACATCCTTGATGCGCGCAAAGCTATCTCTGTAACAGAGCGTCAACGTTACATCCTTCGTATCCGCAACCTGACTAAAGCAGTTGCAGAAGCGTACTACGCGTCACGTGAAGCACTTGGCTTCCCAATGTGCCGATCTGTAGAAGAAAAGGAAGGTAAATAATCATGGCGAAGAATTTTCTAATTGAACTGGGTACGGAAGAGCTTCCACCAACGGCACTTCGTTCTCTAGCTGAAGCCTTTGCTTCTAACTTTGAAGCAGGTCTTAAAACGGCTGAGCTTTCTCACGAAGGCATCAAGTGGTACGCAGCACCTCGTCGTCTAGCACTTAAAGTGACCGCACTGGCTGAAGGCCAAGCAGACAAAGTCGTTGAGAAGCGCGGTCCTGCAATTTCTGTCGCATTCGATGCGGAAGGCAACGCGACTAAAGCTGCACAAGGCTGGGCGCGTGGTAACGGTATTACTGTTGAGCAAGCTGACCGTCTGAAAACAGACAAAGGTGAGTGGCTTCTTTTCAAACAAGAAGTGGCTGGCAAACCAGTTCAAGAATTGGTAATGGACATCGCTGCGAAAGCACTGGCTGGCCTACCAATTCCTAAAGCAATGCGCTGGGGTAACTCAGACATTCAATTTATTCGTCCAGTGAAAACACTGACAGTACTACTAGGTGATGAGCTTGTTGAAGGCAAAATTCTAGGCGTAGCTTCTGCTCGTACTATCCGTGGTCACCGTTTCATGGGCGAACAAGAGTTCACAATCGACTCTGCTGACCAATACCCTGCGATCTTAGAAGAGCGCGGTAAAGTAATGGCAGATTACGATGCGCGTAAAGCGATCATCCTTGCTGATGCTAAAAAAGCAGCAGACGCGGTTGGCGGTATTGCTGACCTAGAAGATGACCTTGTTGAAGAAGTTACCTCTTTGGTTGAATGGCCAGTGGTGCTTACTGCTAAGTTTGAGCAAGAGTTCCTAAAAGTGCCTTCTGAAGCTTTGGTTTACACCATGAAAGGCGACCAGAAGTACTTCCCTGTTTATTCGCATGAGATTGGTGACGCTGAAAGAAGCCTTCTACCAAACTTCATCTTCGTTTCGAACATCGAGTCTAAAGAGCCTCGTCACGTTATCGAAGGTAACGAGAAGGTTGTACGTCCACGTCTTGCTGATGCTGAGTTCTTCTTCAACACCGACCGTAAGCGTCCGCTTATCGACCGTCTTGCTGAACTAGACCAAGCTATCTTCCAGAAGCAATTAGGTACTATCAAAGACAAAACAGACCGCATCACAGAGCTTGCTGGCTACATTGCTGAGCAAATCGATGCTGACGTTGAGAAATCTAAGCGTGCAGGCCTACTGGCTAAGTGTGACCTAATGACATCAATGGTATTCGAATTTACGGATACTCAAGGTGTGATGGGCATGCACTACGCAACGCACGATGGTGAAGACGATCAAGTAGCACTAGCACTTTACGAGCAGTACATGCCTCGTTTCGCGGGTGACACACTACCAAGCACTGGCATCTCTTCTGCCGTTGCAATGGCAGACAAGCTAGACACTATCGTGGGTATCTTCGGTATTGGCCAAGCACCAAAAGGTTCTGACCCATTCGCTCTACGTCGTGCATCACTAGGTGTGCTACGTATCATCGTTGAAAACGGCTACAACCTAGACCTAACTGATCTAATCGGTAAAGCGAAAGAGCTACTAGGCGACAAGCTAACCAACGAAAACGTAGAAGCTGACGTTATCGACTTCATGCTAGGTCGTTTCCGCGCATGGTACCAAGATGCTGGTTTCAGTGTTGATATCATCCAAGCGGTACTAGCACGTCGTCCAACCAAGCCAGCTGACTTTGACCAACGTGTTAAAGCGGTTTCTCACTTCCGTGAACTGGAAGCAGCAGAAGCATTAGCAGCAGCGAACAAGCGTGTAGGTAACATCCTCGCGAAATTCGATGGCGATCTACCCGCTGAAATCGATCTAGCGCTTCTTCAAGAAGACGCAGAGAAAGCGCTGGCTGAAAACGTTGAAGTAATGACAGAAGCACTAGAGCCAGCATTCGCAACAGGTAACTACCAAGAAGCCCTAAGCAAGCTTGCAGATCTACGTGAACCCGTTGATGCATTCTTTGATAACGTAATGGTTATGGCTGATGACGAAGCGCTTAAGAAGAATCGTCTAACGCTACTCAATAACCTACGTAACCTGTTCCTACAGATTGCTGACATCTCTCTACTGCAAAAATAAGCACGAGTGAGACAGTTGCTCTAAGCCATACTCTGAGTAACTAACGGTAAACACCCAAAGGGAAGCGAAAGCTTCCCTTTTTGTTTTTGTGAACCAAGCATTTGTTTGTAGGCGTATTATTGATTAACTGAATGAAACAGCACTCAGACTGTAGAGGGCATTGTTTGCTATAAATAACCTGTTTATTCAGGGGAAGGGAACAATGAAAAAAACAGTACTCGCGCTTTCAATACTCGCACTCAGCGCATGCAGCCAAACCAGTGACAACAACCTACTGCTGACGATTGATAACGACACTGTCGTATTTGAATCATCAGGTAAAGGCACCGTAATTGCAGAACAGGAACTCGCCAAAGGTAGCTATACCTTCTCTATCAGCGACGCTCAAAAGACCTGTGGTACTAACTATGCTTTGGCTGAAGAGAGTCGCATCAAATTCAATAAACCCCTTCGTCTAGACGACTGTGCCGAGAATTCTGAAATCGCCATCAAGGTCTTTCGCGCTAACACCTACCAGTTTACGCTCAACCCACAGACCAATGAACTCACGGTTCAGGTAAAGCCAAATCAGCAACAAGTTCAAAGCTTTGCCTGTCCTGTACCCAGTGATCAACCAACCACCATCGATGTTACTCAAACCTTTGATGATGGCACCTTGGTAAGAGACGCCCTTTCAGGAAAACAAGTCACAGTTACCAACGGCAGCGTCACCATGCAGCCTGCAGAAAACAGCCAAGGTGTTCTGCTACTAGAGAAAGTAGAACCAGAAACCAAAGCCGATTTTAGTTGGGACAACGCCACGGTTTACTTCGTGATGACAGACCGCTTCCACAATGGCAACCCTGATAACGACAACAGTTACAATCGTAGCCAAGATGGACAAGATGAAATAGCCACCTTCCACGGTGGTGACTTAGCCGGGTTAACCGAAAAACTCGACTACATAGAATCACTCGGTGCCAATGCCATCTGGATTACCTCTCCACTAGAGCAGATCCATGGCTGGGTTGGCGGCGGTGATCGCGGTGACTTCAAACACTACGGCTACCACGGCTACTACCATCAAGATTGGACCAAGCTCGATGACAACATGGGCACCGAAGACGAGCTGAAAACCTTCATCGATACCGCGCACAGCAAAGGCATTCGCGTTGTTTGGGATGTGGTAATGAACCACACCGGTTATGCGACACTTGCCGACATGCAAGAGTTTGATTTTGGTAAGCTCAACCTCACGGATGAACAAGCTAAACAAACCCTTGGCGAAAACTGGACAGATTGGCAACCAGAAGCAGGCCAGAACTGGCACTACTTCAATAACTACATATCTTACAGTGACAAAGAAGCGTGGGAGAAATGGTGGGGTAAAGCTTGGTTACGCAGCGACATTGGTGCTTATGACTCTCCGGGTTACAACAACCTCACCATGTCTTTGGCACACCTACCCGATTTCAAAACAGAATCGACAGAGACAACTGGGCTACCGAACTTCTATCGCAACAAGTCCACCAGCGCTACAGATGAACTCCAAACTCCTCGTGAACACCTCATCACTTGGTTGTCTGACTGGGTACGTGAATATGGCGTTGATGGTTTTAGGGTCGATACCGCCAAGCACGTTGAGTTAGATGCGTGGGCAGAGCTTAAAGAGAGCACTAACCAAGCGCTTGCAGAATGGAAGCAAAACAACCCAGACAAAGCGTTGGATGACCTACCATTCTGGATGACGGGTGAAGTATGGGCACACAGCGTGGTGAAATCAGACTATTTCGCTAACGGGTTTGATTCGATCATCAACTTTGAATTCCAGAGTGATATCGCACCCAAAGCACTTAAGTGTCTATCCGATCTCGATGCTGACTACCTGCGCTACGCAGACAAGATCAACAGTGACAGCGAGTTCAACGTGTTGAGTTACCTTTCATCTCACGACACCTCGTTATTCTGGACACAACATGGCAGTGACTTTGCAAAACAAACCAAAGCTGCCAACGCGTTGATGCTGGCTCCCGGTGCAGTACAGATCTATTACGGTGATGAAATCGCGCGTGATTTCGGCCCAACAGGCTCCGACCCAATGCAAGGCACTCGCTCTGACATGCCTTGGGATCAAATCACAGGTGAACGAGCAGAGTTGCTGGATCACTGGCGAGCGCTTGGCCAATTCCGCCAACGCCATCCAGCGGTAGCCCAAGGTAAGCACATCATCCGTAACAGCAAGGGCTACTATGCGTTCGAACGCCAATACCAAGATGACAAGGTATTAGTCGTTTATACCGGCTCGAAGTAAACGCTGATTGAAATAACCCGCACAAATTAAAAGGAGAAGCTTAGGCTTCTCCTTTTTTGATCACGAAACACTCGTTCAATAAGAAAGCAGACACTCATTAGTTAAACTTTATAGAAGTTTTTTTCACGTTAGAGCATTTGGCGCTATGCGTCGCAAAAACATTGCGGTATGTTCAAGGAACACACTGATGGTAGACATAAGGTCTGCCTTAATGACACATAACAAGCAATCACAATGAATTAGGTAAAATAAGTAATGCAGTTCTCTAAGTTTGGTGAAAAATTTAATCGATACTCTGGAATCACTCGTTTAATGGATGATTTGAATGATGGCCTGCGCACTCCTGGTGCAATCATGCTCGGAGGTGGCAACCCAGCCGCTATCCCAGCCATGCTCGATTACTTTAACCAAGCCAGTGCCGACATGCTCGCCAGTGGAGAACTCATCGCCGCCCTCGCCAACTACGATGGTCCGCAAGGCAAAGACAGCTTCATTAAGTCGTTAGCGGCGATGCTGAAAGAAACTTATGGTTGGGACATTAGCGAGAAGAACATCAGCCTGACCAACGGCAGTCAAAGTGGCTTCTTTTACCTATTTAATCTTTTAGCAGGCCAACAGCCAGACGGATCACACAAGAAAATCTTGTTGCCGATCGCTCCGGAATACATCGGCTACGGCGATGCTGGCATTGATGACGATATTTTTATCTCTTACCACCCAGAGATCGAACTGCTAGAAAACCGCCAGTTTAAATACCACGTTGATTTTGAACAGCTCAAGGTTGATGACTCGGTTGCCGCTATCTGTGCTTCTCGCCCAACCAACCCAACAGGTAACGTACTGACCGACGAAGAAGTACGTAAGCTGGATAAACTGGCGCGTGAAAACAACATCCCGCTGCTGATCGACAATGCTTACGGCCTGCCGTTTCCAAACATCATCTTTGAAGATGTCGAGCCGTTCTGGAATGAAAATACCATTCTGTGCATGAGCTTATCTAAGCTTGGTTTACCTGGGGTACGTTGCGGTATCGTAATTGCGAGCGAAGAAGTAACACAAGCGCTAACCAACATGAATGGCATTATCAGCCTAGCACCCAATAGTGTTGGTCCTGCGATTGCTAACCACATGATTGAAAAAGGCGATTTACTGCGCTTAAGCAGCGAGGTAATCAAACCTTTCTATAAAGATAAATCTCTACGTGCAGTTGAGCTTTTACAAGAAGCGATCGATGACCCTCGCTTCCGTATCCACAAGCCTGAAGGCGCGATTTTCTTATGGCTATGGTTTGATGAACTGCCGATTACCACCATGGAGCTGTACGACCGCCTCAAAGCTCGTGGCGTATTGATTGTTCCGGGTGAATACTTCTTTATCGGCCAAGAAGACGAGTGGGATCATGCCCATCAATGTCTACGCATGAACTACGTGCAAGATGATGAGGCGATGCAGAAAGGCATTTCAATCATTGCTGAAGAAGTAAAAAAGGCTTACTCAGAACAGTAATAAAACCTTTTAGGTTACTGTAGGCCAAATACAAAAAAGAGCACCGACCTTCTTCAAGGTACTGGTGCTCTTTCACTTTTACTTCCCGATAATGTTTGTCACTTGAATACCCTAAATAATTGGGGGTTCAGCTAGGCGACTAGAAAATTCAGCCCTATGAGCATAGGGAACCTATGTAATTAGGGGGAATTTACGACGTCAACAACGCTGTAGCTTCAAGTATGACGGGTATTAGCCTTCTAGTAGGCTATTACCGTTGATAGCAATCTTACGTGGTTGCATCGCTTCTGGGATTTCGCGCTCTAGGTCGATGTGAAGAAGACCATTTTCCATGCTTGCACCTACCACTTTTACGTAGTCAGCCAGTTGAAATTTACGTTCGAAATCGCGCTCTGCAATACCTTGATATACGAAGGTTTTCTCTGCTTCTGCTTTACGCTCACCTTTCACAATTAGCATGTTCTCTTTTTGAGTAAGATCTAATTGGTCATCTGCAAAACCAGCGACTGCCATAGTAATACGGTAGTTATTCTCGTCTTTTTGCTCGATGTTATACGGAGGGTAACCGCCAGAAGTGTTTTTCGATGTGTTTGCTTCCATCATGTTGAAAAGACGATCGAAGCCAATTGCGTTGCGGTAAAGTGGAGTGAAATCTACAGTTCTCATAATGCTATCCTTTTAGTAAGCAATAGTCTTAGCTGTGATTTTTACTGAGATCGAACCTGTGTATGATTCAGTAAACAGCTAAGGGATTCAGTTCGCATTCCTCGGGTTTCACCTCTTTTGGCGACAACGCTGGGACATGACAATGAATCAATTTTTAAATTGTGTGCTGCCAAAGTTATCCTCTATTGAGCGATACTTCGTTAGCGGTTATGAAGGTTCTGTTTCTTCTCTTGTAGAGCAAGACAGTCATCCTCTTCACAACTAGATATGCGGATTGAGCAAAATAGTTTCAAGGGATTATTTTCAATTATTTTTCCAATCCAATATTTTTCAATCACTTAAAAACAAAAAAAGACCGTCATTTCTGACAGTCTTTTCAATAAGATATTGAGTTTTTTGAGACGAAGCTATTTCGTTTTAGTTCAAGGAAGAGGCGCGGAGCATACGAATGTATGTGAGCACCTCGACACAGAAATTAAGCGAAAGAGCGAAGTATCAAAGATACTAAACGTCTAGGTTAGCTACTTTAAGTGCGTTTTCTTCGATGAAGTTACGACGCGGTTCTACTTGGTCGCCCATCAACGTTGTAAACAACAGATCAGCACCAACAGCATCTTCAATCGTTACTTGCATCATACGACGAGTTTCAGGATCCATTGTCGTTTCCCAAAGCTGATCAGGGTTCATCTCACCTAGACCTTTGTATCGTTGTAGGCTCAGGCCACGACGAGACTCTTTCACTAACCAGTTTAGAGCTTCAACAAAGCTAGAAACCGCTTGAGTACGCTCACCACGCTTGATGTAAGCGCCTTCTTCAATCAAGCCGTCAAGCGCTTCAGAAAGGTCCGCTAGCTTACCAAACTCTTTCGAGTTGACAAGGTCAATGCTGAGTACATGTTCGTGAGTAACACCGTGTGTACGCACTACAATCTTAGGAACGCTTAAACCTAGCTCTTCGTGCTTTTCAACTTCAAGAGAGTATTGGCTCGCACCCGCTTCTTTGCCGTTAAGCTGCTCTACAAGCTGCTTACCCCAAGCTTCAACTGCCGCTTCATCATGACACTGCTCAGCGGTTAGGCGAGGTACATAAATCAGTTCGTGAATCAGTGCTCGTGGGTAACGACGGCTCATACGATCAACCAGCTTAATACCTGCATTGTATTGATGAACAAGCTTCTCTAAGCCTTCACCAGTAAACGCAGGTGCTTCAGGGTTTACGTGCAATTCTGCATTATCTAAAGCCAAAGATACTTGATACTGGTTCATCGCATCTTCATCTTTGATGTACTGCTCTTGCTTACCCTTCTTCACTTTGTAAAGCGGTGGCTGAGCAATGTAGATGTAACCACGTTCAATCAGTTCAGGCATTTGACGGTAGAAGAACGTCAGTAGCAGAGTACGGATGTGAGAACCATCGACATCGGCATCGGTCATGATGATGATGTTGTGGTAGCGCAGTTTATCTGGGTTGTATTCGTCACGACCAATACCACAACCAAGTGCTGTGATTAGCGTTGCGACTTCTTGAGAAGACAGCATTTTATCGAAACGTGCTTTCTCTACGTTAAGGATTTTACCTTTAAGCGGTAGGATTGCTTGGTTCTTACGGTTACGCCCCTGCTTAGCTGATCCGCCAGCAGAGTCTCCTTCCACAATATATAGTTCAGACAGTGCAGGATCTTTTTCCTGACAGTCAGCTAGTTTACCAGGAAGGCCCGCTAAATCTAATGCGCCTTTACGACGTGTCATCTCACGAGCTTTACGCGCCGCATCACGAGCACGTGCTGCATCGATAATTTTAGAACAAACGATTTTCGCTTCACCTGGGTTCTCAATTAGGAACTCAGACAGTTTCTCACCCATAGTAGACTCAACGGCAGACTTCACTTCTGAAGAAACCAGCTTGTCTTTAGTTTGGCTTGAGAATTTAGGATCTGGCACTTTCACCGAAACAATCGCTGTCAAACCTTCACGAGCATCATCACCTGATGTTGAAGTCTTCGCTTTCTTCGAGAAGCCTTCTTTGTCCATGAAGCTGTTCAGTGTACGTGTTAGTGCACCACGGAAACCCGCTAAGTGAGCACCACCATCACGTTGAGGGATGTTGTTGGTGAAGCAATAAATGTTTTCTTGGTAACCATCATTCCATTGCATAGCAACTTCAACGGTAATACCGTCTTCACGCTCATGATCGAAATGGAATATTTTCTGGATAATTGGTGTTTTGTTGGTGTTTAAGTGCTCAACAAACGCTTGGATACCGCCTTCGTATTCGAAGTGATCCATTTTGTCTTCTTCGCGCTTATCAATTAGCTTAATTGATACACCTGAGTTCAAGAATGATAGCTCGCGTAAACGCTTGGCTAAAATATCGTAATGGAACTCGATGTTATTGAAGGTTTCTTCACTCGGCCAGAAACGAATCTCTGTACCTGTTTTGTCCGTGTCACCCACAACCGCTAGTGGCGCTTGAGGCTCACCGTGGCAGTATGTTTGAGTGTGGATTTTGCCACCGCGATGGATAGTAAGAGTAACTTGCTTAGAAAGTGCGTTAACTACTGAAACACCAACACCGTGCAGACCACCAGATACTTTGTACGAGTTATCATCGAACTTACCACCAGCGTGAAGAACCGTCATGATTACTTCTGCTGCTGATACTTTTTCTTCTGGGTGCAATTCAGTTGGAATACCACGGCCGTCATCGCTTACTGACACAGAACTATCTTCATGGATAGTTACGATGATGTCATTACAGTGACCAGCGAGTGCTTCATCAATAGAGTTATCTACCACCTCAAAAACCATGTGGTGCAGACCGGTACCATCATCCGTGTCGCCAATGTACATTCCAGGACGCTTACGTACCGCATCCAGACCCTTCAGTACTTTAATACTCGATGAATCGTAATTATCTGACATAGTTACTCTCTGACTAATTATCCTTGCTCTATTTTGCCATGTTCCACATGAAACATCCTGCTATTTTCGTCATGCATATCTGCAATCTGATCAGCGGTAATAGAGCTTACAAAAACTTGAGCCTGGGTCGCCTTTAAACACTCAGCAAGACGTGCTCGGCGTTGGCTATCTAATTCGGAAGCAAAGTCATCTATCAAGTAGATGCACTGCTTACCTGTCATTTGAGTGAGGTGTTGCCCTTGTGCTACTCGTAGCGCGCACACCATCAACTTCAATTGACCTCGTGACAAGACATCTTCCACTGGAGTGCCGTTCACTTTTATCTTTAGATCCGCTTTGTTTGGCCCACTAAAGGTGTAACCAAGCTGCTGATCCCTTTCAAAATTCTTTTCTAATATCTCGGCGTATGGGGTGTCTTTATCCCAGCCTCGATAGTAGTTAATCTTTATCTCAAACTCAGGTAAGAAGGTTGCACAGATTTCTTCGGCGACTTCTTTAAGCTGTTCAACGTAAGTGGCACGCCACTGGCTGATGCTTTCAGCTAAACGGGCCAATTCTTGATCCCAATAGCTCAGTTCTCGATAGTTCGTCGCCGTTTTCAATAATGCATTACGCTGTTTATTGAGGCGCTTTACCCTGCCCCAAGCATCATAAAAACCCGACTCACTGTGGAAGACTCCCCAATCAATGAATGCGCGGCGATGCTTAGGTCCATCGGTTAGTAAATCAAACCCTTCGGGGTGAATCAACTGCAAAGGTAAGACTTGAGCTAACTGAGCCAATTTTTGCCCAGTTTGACCGCTTATTTTAACCTCTGTGGTGCCATCGCGCTGCTTATTAATGCCAATTGGCAGCTCAAATTGATCCGAGGTCATAAAACGGCCATGGACAAACAGTTCACTACACTCATTTTGAATGATACGACCGGTTAAGGAGCTTTTGAACGAGCGACCATGTCCGAGCAGATACACTGCTTCAAGGACACTGGTTTTGCCGCTTCCGTTAGCCCCTATAAGAAAGTTAAAGCCTGATGACGGTTGAATGTCACAGGCTTCAATATTTCTAAACTGCTTTACGATTAAGCGCGATAAAGGCATAACGTCTTCATATTAATCTTCAATCACGGCTCGATAGACAAACGTTGTTGATAAGCAAACATAATGTACAAATAAACACAGTTACAAACGAATCGGCATAACAACGTACATCGCGCTGTCATCTTGTGCGTTTTCAATCAACGCACTCGCATTCGCGTCTGACATTGAGATTCGAACCTGTTCACAACGCAGTGTGTTCAATACATCCAATACGTAGCTTACGTTGAAGCCAATCTCTAGCGCGTCACCGTCGAAGGTGACATCTAGCACTTCTTCCGCTTCTTCTTGTTCTGGGTTGTTCGCTGTAATACGCATCTCGGTATCGACAAGATTAACGCGAACACCACGGAATTTTTCATTCGACAGAATCGCAGCACGAGAAAACGCTGAACGTAACTCATCGCAGCCGGCTTCTAATGTCTTAGTGGTATTTTGTGGCATTACGCGGCGATAATCAGGGAAACGACCATCAACCAGCTTAGAAGTGAAGACATAGTTGTTCACTTCAGCACGCACGTTAGAGTTACCAATCTGCAGCGTTACTGGCTGTTCAGGAGCATCCAGTAGCTTCACTAACTCTTGCACACCTTTACGAGGAACAATGATCTGCTTCTGAGCAAAATCAGCACCCAGTTGCGCTTGAGATACCGCCATACGGTGACCATCAGTTGCAACACTACGTAAGATAGAACCTTCAATCTCAAACAACATACCGTTGAGGTAGTAACGAACGTCTTGGTTCGCCATTGAGAATTGTGTTTTCTCGATAAGACCGCGCAATTCAGCTTGTGTCACTGACACTTCAACTTCACTGCTCCAATCTTCAATATTTGGAAAATCTGCCGCAGGTAATGTTGCCAATGAGAAACGGCTACGACCAGAACGAACCTGAACACGGTCACCATCCAATACCACAGTGATCACTGAGCTATCTGGCAAACCGCGACAGATATCTAGGAACTTACGTGAAGGTACGGTAATGCTGCCCGCTTCGAAATCACCTTCAAGCGTTACACGGCTGATCAATTCAACTTCTAGATCCGTCGCTGTCATCGACAACACGTTATCTTCTACTTTAATCAGTAGGTTTCCTAGAATTGGAAGCGTTGGCCTGCCACCGAGTGCGCCAGATACTTGTTGTAATGGCTTTATCAGGTGACTACGTTCAATGGTAAATTTCATATCTTGCTCTTACGGTCTAAATGGCACTGCGTAATAGTACGTGGCCAAGATTCTGCTTATTAAGGTTAAGAATACTGTGTATTAAGAAGAAAGGGTACGAATCAAGTTCGAATAATCTTCTTTAATGTCGTGGCTCTCTTCACGCAGCTGAGCAATCTTACGACAAGCGTGCAGCACGGTCGTGTGGTCACGGCCACCGAATGCATCACCAATCTCAGGCAAGCTGTGGTTAGTCAGCTCTTTAGCCAGTGCCATCGCCAATTGGCGCGGACGAGCAACAGAACGAGAACGACGTTTAGATAATAGATCAGCGACTTTGATTTTGTAGTATTCAGCGACTGTCTTTTGAATGTTATCAATGGTGACCAGTTTTTCTTGCAGGGCAAGTAAGTCACGCAGTGCTTCACGCACGAAATCGATCGTGATCGGACGACCAGTGAAGTTTGCATTCGCAATAACACGGTTCAATGCGCCTTCTAGCTCACGAACGTTAGAGCGTAAACGCTTCGCAATAAAGAACGCCACTTCATCCGCAAGATGAATTTGGTGGTCTTCTGCTTTCTTCATCAAGATCGCCACACGAGTCTCAAGCTCAGGTGGCTCAATCGCAACCGTCAAACCCCAACCGAAGCGGGATTTAAGACGATCCTCTACCCCGTTGATCTCTTTTGGATAACGGTCAGACGTTAGGATGATCTGTTGATTGCCTTCAAGCAGCGCATTAAAGGTATGAAAGAACTCTTCTTGAGAACGCTCTTTATTAGCAAAGAATTGGATATCATCGATAAGCAATGCATCAACACTACGGTAGTAGCGCTTAAATTCTTCAATCGCATTGTTTTGGAGCGCTTTCACCATGTCTTGAACAAAGCGCTCTGAGTGCATGTAAACCACTTTAGCATTCGGCTTATTATCAACAATGGCGTTACCCACCGCATGCAACAAGTGCGTTTTACCTAAACCAGTACCGCCATACAAAAACAACGGGTTGTAAGCGGTTCCTGGGTTATCAGAAACCTGACGTGCCGCAGCCAAACCCAGTTGGTTCGACTTACCTTCAACAAAGTTATTGAACTTATGTTTTGGGTTCACGTTTGAACGGTGATTAAGGTCAACCGCTACAGGTTCTTCATCACGCCAGATATTGTGTACTGGTTTACGTGCTTGTAGCTGCGCAGGTGCAGACGACTCAGCAGCTACATCAGCAGCAGTACGAGTACGAGCAGGGGCGATAGACTCAGACCTTGGAGCAATGACTCGTTTACTTCCAATCTCAAAATGAAGATGCGGGATATCATTACCACAATATTCTTGTAGCAAACGGTTAATGCTATTTAGGTACTTATCGCGCACCCAATCGAGTACAAATCGGTTTGGTGCAAATAGAGTTAGAGTATTACCATTGAGCTCCGCTTGTAACGGACGTACCCACATACTGAATTCTGTAGCTGGTAACTCTTCTTGAAGCTGTTGCAAGCATTGCAACCAAAGCGAAGATGACACGGTGCCCCACTCTATTTAAGTTATATGAAATGACCGCTAATTTTACCTGTTGATAAGTCAGATCACCAGCAATTGATCACAGATCCAGTGAATAAGATCCAAGTTATTCACAATAAATAGTGCAAAACTGGATGGATCCACACATCTTGCCCCTACTTTACTCACACAACGATCCACTTATGCCCGGATCCTTGCTAGTTATCCCCAAATCGAGAATACGATCTGGTTATGGTTAATAACATCTGGTTATTTATTCTATTGAGCATTTTCCCAGTAACATCCAACCCTATAAATATAAGGAGTTACCAAATGAATAACTGGATTAAGGCTGCAATTGCGGCTATCGCACTCTCTGCTGCTACTGTTCAAGCCGCGACTGAAGTTAAAGTCGGCATGTCAGGTCGCTACTTCCCATTTACGTTCGTTAAACAAGACCAACTACAAGGTTTTGAAGTGGATTTATGGGATGAGATCGGTAAACGTAACGATTACAAGGTTGAATACGTAACGGCAAACTTCTCTGGTCTGTTTGGTCTTCTTGAAACGGGTCGAATCGATACCATTTCAAACCAAATTACAATAACGGATGCACGTAAAGCGAAATACCTATTCGCAGACCCTTACGTAGTAGACGGCGCACAAATTACCGTTCGTAAAGGTAATGACAGCATTAAAGGCATCGAAGACCTAGATGGTAAGACGGTTGCAGTAAACCTTGGCTCAAACTTTGAGCAACTGCTGCGCAGCTACGACAAAGATGGCAAAATCAATGTCAAAACCTACGATACTGGTATTGAACATGATGTCGCTCTTGGTCGTGCCGACGCGTTCGTAATGGATCGCCTATCAGCACTAGAGCTTATCAAGAAGACTGGTCTACCATTACAGCTAGCAGGACAACCATTCGAGACAATCGAAAACGCTTGGCCTTTCGTTAACAACGACAACGGTCAAAAACTGCAAGCAGAAGTAAACGAAGCATTAGCAGCAATGCGCGCAGATGGTACGCTAGAAAGTATCTCTCAGAAATGGTTTGGTGCGGACATTACTCAGAAGTAACGACTCACTTTCCCATTTGAGGCCCACTGCTTTACACAGCGGTGGGCTTTTTGCTTTTGTGCACTGATTAAAAAGCCTGATATAACAGTATTTCCAAACAATACTTCCAATAAAAATATGAGATAGATTATGGGATTTGACTTTAATTACATGCTAGGTCTGTTGCCAATACTGCTGAAGTATTTAGGCACCACTATGGAGATGGCAATCTGGGGCTTATTTTTCGCCCTAATTCTATCTTTGATACTGGCGAACATTCGTGTCTTCAAAATCCCAGTACTCGACCAGCTTAGCCAGCTGTATATTAGCTTCTTCCGAGGCACGCCACTGCTGGTGCAACTGTTCCTTCTATACTATGGCCTACCACAAGTGTTTCCGTGGATGGTTGGACTTGATGCGTTTGGCGCCGCGGTTATCGGCTTAACCTTACACTTTGCTGCTTACATGGCTGAAAGTATTCGTGCCGCGATTATCGGTATCGATCGTAGTCAAATGGAAGCAAGCCTGTCAGTTGGTATGACAACCAGCCAAGCCATGCGTCGAGTGATCTTGCCGCAAGCGACACGTGTGGCACTGCCTTCTTTGATGAACTATTTCATCGACATGATTAAGTCGACTTCACTTGCATTCACCCTAGGTGTAGCCGAAATCATGGCTAAAGCTCAGATGGAAGCTTCTTCAAGTTTCCGCTTCTTCGAGGCTTTTTTAGCAGTCGCGCTGATTTACTGGGGCGTGGTGGTTATCCTCACTCGTATTCAAATTTGGGCCGAAGTGAAACTGAATAAGGCGTATGTACGATGATCAAATTACAAAATATCCACAAGCAGTTTGGTGACACCGAAGTATTGAAAGGGATCGACCTCGAAATCAAGCAAGGTGAGATAATTGTCATCATAGGTTCAAGTGGTACGGGTAAGTCTACCCTGCTGCGTTGTGTGAATTTTCTAGAGCAAGCCGATCAAGGTACGATTTCGATTGATGATATCAAGGTTGATACTCAGAAACACACTAAAGCAGAGGTGCTTGCACTGCGCCGTAAGACCGGTTTTGTGTTCCAAAACTACGCACTGTTCGCTCACCAAACGGCAAGACAGAATATTGCGGAAGGTTTGATTACCGTTCGTGGTTGGAAAAAGCAGCAAGCTCATGAAAAAGCACAACAAATACTCGATGATATTGGCCTAGGAGAGAAAACAGATAGCTATCCAGCAGCGCTCTCTGGTGGCCAGCAGCAACGTGTTGGTATTGGCCGTGCGATGGCTCTACAACCAGAGCTTTTATTGTTTGATGAGCCTACTTCAGCGCTCGATCCTGAGTGGGTTGGCGAAGTGCTTAACTTAATGAAAAAACTGGCAAATCAGCATCAAACCATGCTGGTGGTTACGCACGAAATGCAGTTCGCTAGAGAGGTCGCAGACCGAGTGATCTTCATGGCTGATGGTCACATTGTCGAACAGGGATCTCCACAGGATATTTTTGGTAATCCACAGGATCCTAAATTAAAGAAATTCTTAAATAAGGTCGGGATCGAATAAGGATCCTTGTGATTTTAGTTATTCTACGTATAATCCCCCGACCGGAATTTTAGTTAACCCAATCATTGACACTTTTTGTGACAGTGATTACAATTCCGCCTCTTTGTTGAGAGGCGTCGGTTTTCCTTTCTTATATAAAGAAGAGAAAAAATGCCCACGCCGGGTTTAACAAAAACCTAAAACTACTGATCAGTAAGGTAATTACAATGAAACGCACTTTTCAACCTACAGTTCTAAAGCGTAAGCGTACTCACGGTTTCCGTGCTCGCATGGCTACTAAGAACGGTCGCGCAACAATCAATGCACGTCGTGCAAAAGGCCGTAAGCGTCTTTCTAAGTAATCTTTGATTATTTTGAATAAGCTAGCCTTCGGTCGGGAGTTACGCTTGTTAACTCCCGAACATTATCAGAATGTCTTCAAGCAAGCTCATCGAGCAGGCTCCCCTCATTTCACCATCATTGCCCGAAATAACTCTCTTTCAAATCCTCGCCTTGGATTAGCTGTTCCGAAAAAGCAGATTAAAACCGCCGTGGGTCGTAACCGATTCAAGCGTCTTACTCGTGAAAGCTTTCGTAACACTCAACACAAACTTCCTAACAAAGATTTTGTTGTAATCGCTAAGAAGAGCGCGCAAGATTTAAGCAATGAAGAAATGTTCAAGCTACTCGACAAATTATGGCTTCGCCTGTCTCGCCCTTCGCGTGGATAGCGCTAATACCCATCTATTTTTATAGATGGTTTATTAGTCCACTCATCGGCCCACGCTGCCGATTTACTCCAACCTGCTCTTTATATGCGATAGAAGCGTTGAAAGCTCACGGTTTTGTAAAAGGGTGTTGGTTATCAGGCAAACGTCTATTAAAATGCCATCCTTTGAACGAAGGGGGCTTTGACCCCGTTCCACCAGTCCAAAAACAAGACAGAGATAAATAACGATGGATTCTCAACGTAATATCCTGTTAATCGCATTGGCTTTGGTTTCTTTCCTACTGTTCCAACAATGGAACGTAGCGCAGAACCCAGCTCCACAAGCGATTGAGCAGGCACAATCTGGCAGCACCCTACCAGCGCCATCTTATGCAGATGACTTAGACCCAGCTCCGGGCCAACAAGTCGCTTCTGCAAAAACTATCACAGTAACAACTGATGTACTGACTCTGTCAATTGATACGGTTGGTGGTGATGTCGTTCAAGCAAACCTAAATGATTACTCTGCTGAGTTTGATTCTGAAGATACATTTGTTCTTCTTAAGAACGAACCTGGTCACCAATTTATCGCACAAAGCGGTCTAGTTGGCCCTCAAGGTATCGATTTAAGCAGCACTAACCGCCCTAGCTACACAGTTTCAGCAGACAGCTTCACGCTTGCTGATGGTCAGGATGAACTACGCATCCCGATGACTTACCAAGCGAACGGCCTTGATTACACGAAAACATTCGTCCTTAAGCGTGGCAGCTACGCAATGGATGTTGAATACGATGTAGTCAACAACTCTGGTACTAACGCGACATTCGGCATGTACGCTCACCTACGTCAAAACGTTATGGATGACGGCGGTAGCTTAACAATGCCAACTTACCGTGGTGGTGCTTACTCTACGGAAGATACGCGTTACAAAAAATACAGCTTCGACGACATGCAAGATCGCAACCTGTCTCTTAACCTAGCCAATGGTCAAGGTTGGGCAGCGATGATTCAGCACTACTTTGCAAGTGCTTGGATCCCACGCGACGAAGCAGGCAGCAACCTTTACACTCGTGTCATTGGTAACCTTGGTGACATCGGTGTTCGCATGCCGAACAAGACCATCGCTACTGGCGACGAAGCAAGCTTTAAAGCAACGCTTTGGGTTGGTCCTAAACTTCAAGACCAAATGGCTGCTGTTGCACCGAACCTAGACCTAGTAGTTGACTACGGTTGGTTATGGTTCATTGCTAAACCACTTCATACTCTGCTTTCGTTCATTCAAGGCATCGTTGTGAACTGGGGTCTGGCAATCATCTGTCTAACGTTTATCGTTCGTGGTGCTATGTACCCACTAACGAAAGCTCAGTACACGTCTATGGCGAAAATGCGTATGCTTCAGCCTAAGCTGACTGCAATGCGTGAGCGTATTGGCGACGACCGTCAACGCATGAGCCAAGAAATGATGGAGCTGTACAAGAAAGAGAAAGTAAACCCACTTGGTGGCTGTTTACCTATCATCTTGCAAATGCCTATCTTCATTTCGCTATACTGGGCACTAATGGAGTCTGTTGAACTGCGTCACTCACCGTTCTTCGGTTGGATTACTGACCTTTCAGCACAAGACCCATACTACATCTTGCCACTTCTGATGGGTGCTTCAATGTTCCTAATCCAGAAGATGAGCCCGACAACTGTAACGGATCCAATGCAGCAGAAGATCATGACCTTTATGCCGGTTATGTTTACATTCTTCTTCCTGTTCTTCCCTTCAGGTCTGGTTCTTTACTGGCTAGTATCGAACATCGTAACTCTGATTCAGCAAACGCTTATCTACCGCGCGCTGGAAAAGAAAGGCTTACATTCTAAGTAAGTTCGATAATAGAAAGAGATAAAGAAAGGCGACCAAAAGGTCGCCTTTTTGTTTTTAGCTGATTACAATTCAGCTAATTGATTAATCGTGAACGCCCCTTTTTGGCTCTCACATGCTAGCAGGCACAACTATGACTACAGATACGATTGTTGCTCAAGCGACCGCGCCCGGCCGTGGTGGCGTCGGTATTATCCGCGTTTCCGGCCCATTGGCGACTCAGGTTGCTCTAGAAGTAACAGGAAAAACACTCAAGCCTCGCTACGCTGAGTACCTACCGTTTAAATCTGACGATGGCATCGAACTCGATCAAGGCATCGCGCTTTACTTCCCTAACCCGCACTCGTTTACCGGCGAAGACGTATTAGAGTTGCAAGGCCACGGCGGCCCAGTGGTTATGGATATGCTAATCAAACGCATCCTAGCCATTTCAGGCGTGCGTGCAGCGCGTCCAGGTGAGTTTTCAGAACGTGCCTTCTTGAACGATAAGATGGATTTAACTCAAGCCGAAGCGATTGCTGACTTAATTGATGCCAGCTCAGAAGAAGCGGCTAAATCGGCGCTTCAATCGCTACAAGGCGAATTCTCTAAACGCATTAATACGCTTGTAGATTCTCTGATTTACTTAAGAATATACGTTGAAGCAGCGATCGATTTCCCAGAAGAAGAAATTGATTTTCTTGCTGACGGTAAAGTCAGTACTGACTTACAGGCTATCATCGATAACCTCGAAGCTGTACGCCAAGAAGCGAATCAAGGTGCCATCATGCGAGAAGGCATGAAGGTCGTGATTGCAGGTCGCCCAAATGCCGGTAAATCGAGCCTATTGAATGCGCTGTCTGGCAAAGAATCTGCGATTGTGACCGATATTGCCGGCACTACACGTGATGTATTGCGTGAACATATCCATATTGACGGTATGCCACTGCACATTATCGATACCGCAGGCCTGCGTGATGCCTCTGATGAAGTAGAAAAAATCGGTATTGAACGCGCTTGGGAAGAAATTGCTCAGGCAGACCGTGTTTTATTTATGGTTGATGGCACGACAACAGACGCAACAGACCCAAAAGATATCTGGCCAGATTTCGTTGATCGTCTACCAAACAACATCGGAATGACGGTAATTCGTAATAAAGCGGATCAAACCAGTGAAGAGTTAGGCATTTGTCATGTTAACGATCCAACCCTGATTCGCTTATCCGCAAAAACAGGCCAAGGTGTCGACGCTCTGCGTAGCCACCTCAAGGATTGCATGGGTTTTGCTGGCGGTCATGAAGGTGGCTTTATGGCGCGCCGCCGCCACTTGGATGCACTAGAACGCGCATCGGAACACCTTGATATTGGGCAACAGCAGCTTGAAGGCTACATGGCCGGAGAGATATTAGCGGAAGAGCTTCGTATCACCCAACAGCACCTCAATGAGATCACAGGCGAGTTCAGTTCCGATGATCTTTTAGGTCGAATCTTCTCTTCATTCTGTATCGGTAAATAACCATAAAGGCTGGCTTACGCTGGCCTTTTCTTTTGTAAGGACAGCTTAATGATCCACATTATTACAGGCAGCACCTTAGGTGGCGCTGAATACGTTGGCGATCACCTTAACGATCTTCTAGAGGCTCAAGGGCACGAGATAGAACTTCATAATCAGCCTGAATACAATAATATTCCTCAGCAAGGTATTTGGTTAGTGGTGACATCAACACATGGCGCGGGTGATTTTCCCGATAATATCCAACCGTTGATCAACGCATTGACCCAAGAGTCTCCAGATTTAAGTGCTCTTCGTTATGCTGTTATCGCACTTGGTGATTCAAGTTACGATACCTTCTGTTCTGCGGGAAAATCAGTCCACAGCCAACTGAAAAAACTCGGTGCACAGCCTATTTCAGACTGCTTTACCATCGATGTATTGGAAACTCCGGTACCTGAGGATGCAGCTGAAGAGTGGTTTAACGATCATAGTGACCAGTTCTAGTCCCTCAATTTCCCCAAAAAGCGGCTTATGCCGCTTTTTTTGTCTCTGAATATCGTGATTGTGAATAACTTTTTTGAAAAAAATTCGAAAATTAAAGCAAAAACCTCAATTTTCTCTGTGGATAAGATCATACATATACGGTGATTAACCTATAGTTATCCAAATAACAACTTTCTAGCCAATTCTCCCCTGTGAATAAGTAGCCATTTTGATCCCAGCTAATCCTCATCATGATCAAAGTTAGATCACATACTTTGATCCAAAAAAGATCCATGATCTTGTTGATCATTTTTGACTTATCCACAGATACCCTCGATCCTAATAATAGATATAATAAAAGATCTCTATAAAGATCTTATCTATATTAATTAAAAACAGCTTTATCGAAAAATCCCAAAAACGTTTTCTCAAGCTATGAAAACAGGTAGAATATCGCTCCTTTTTATCAATCTAGAAAACGTTTGAATACCCGAGGTCGGTTCATGCTTTATCACGAAAAATTTGACGTCATCGTTGTTGGTGGTGGCCATGCAGGAACGGAAGCCGCACTCGCATCTGCACGTACTGGTCAAAGTACGTTACTACTCACTCATAATATCGATACGTTGGGACAAATGTCTTGCAACCCTGCTATTGGCGGGATCGGTAAGGGCCACTTGGTAAAAGAGGTCGATGCAATGGGTGGATTAATGGCGCAAGCTATTGATCATGCAGGTATTCAGTTCAGAACGTTAAACGCATCAAAAGGTCCTGCGGTACGTGCAACTCGTGCACAAGCTGACCGCGCGCTTTACAAAGCCTTTGTTCGAAATGTTCTTGAAAACACGCCAAACCTAACTCTGTTTCAACAATCGGTTGATGACTTGATCGTTGAACAGGATCAAGTGGTGGGTGTTGTTACACAGATGGGCCTTAAGTTCCGCGCTAACGCTGTGGTACTGACGGTGGGTACATTTCTAGGTGGAAAGATCCATATTGGTATGGAAAGTTCTTCAGGTGGTCGTGCTGGTGATCCACCATCGATCGCACTGGCTGACCGTCTTCGTGATCTTCCATTCCGAGTTGATCGCCTGAAAACGGGTACACCTCCTCGTATCGATGCACGTAGCGTTGATTTTTCTGAGTTAGAGGTTCAGCACGGTGATAACCCAACACCTGTATTCTCGTTCATGGGTAACCGAGCTCAACAGCCTCGCCAAATTCCATGCTACATCACGCACACTAACGAAAATACGCATGACGTTATTCGTGCCAATCTCGATCGCAGCCCAATGTACGCGGGCGTGATTGAAGGTATTGGCCCGCGTTACTGTCCATCGATTGAAGACAAAGTGATGCGTTTTGCTGACAAGAACAGTCACCAGATTTTCATTGAACCTGAAGGTCTAACGACACATGAGCTATACCCGAATGGTATCTCGACAAGCCTGCCATTTGATGTTCAGGTAAAAATCGTTCACTCAATGAAAGGTTTTGAAAATGCTCATATCGTCCGCCCTGGCTATGCGATCGAGTATGATTTCTTTGATCCTCGCGACCTTAAGCTGACTTACGAAACTAAGTTTATTAAGGGTCTATTCTTTGCTGGTCAAATCAACGGTACCACTGGCTACGAAGAAGCGGCAGCACAAGGCTTGATGGCCGGTCTGAATGCAAGTTTGTTTACACAAGGCAAAGAAGGCTGGAGCCCGCGTCGTGACCAAGCTTACATGGGCGTTCTTATTGATGATCTATCGACGATGGGTACAAAAGAACCTTACCGTATGTTCACGTCTCGTGCGGAATACCGTTTGTTACTTCGTGAAGACAACGCTGATATCCGCTTGACTGAGAAGTCGCGTGAACTTGGCTTGGTGGATGATGCTCGCTGGGCTCGATTCAACGAGAAAGTAGAAAACATGGAGAAGGAACGTCAACGTCTAAAAGAAACATGGATTAATCCAAAATCTGAAGATGTTGATCAACTGAACCAAATTCTTAAAACACCTATGTCTCGTGAAGCAAGCGGTGAAGATCTTCTTCGTCGCCCTGAAATGACTTATTCACAACTAACGGCATTGGATCGTTTTGGCCCGGCATTGGAAGATCAACAAGCATCCGAGCAAGTTGAGATCCAAGTGAAGTACGATGGTTATATCCAGCGTCAACAAGACGAAATTGAAAAATCACTGCGTCATGAAAATACCAAATTGCCTGCTGATATCGATTACAGCAAGGTGAAAGGACTTTCTAACGAAGTGGTTCTTAAACTAACGACTGCTAAGCCTGACTCAATTGGTATTGCTTCTCGAATTTCAGGTATTACGCCTGCAGCAATCTCAATTCTGTTGGTTTATTTGAAAAAACACGGCCTGCTGAAAAAAGGTGAGGAAGCATAATGAGCGCATTACGCGAAAAACTGGATCACCTGATTGGCCAGACTGAACTTGAAGTATCTGAAAAGCAACGTGGCCAATTGGTTGGCTACGTTGAGTTACTGAACAAGTGGAACAAGGCTTACAACCTAACGTCAGTTCGTGACCCGCAAGAAATGATGGTGAAACATATCTTAGATAGCATCATTGTTAGCACTCACTTACAAGGCAAGCGCTTTATTGATGTAGGTACAGGCCCTGGTCTTCCTGGGATTCCGCTCTCAATCATGAATCCTGACTGCGAGTTTTACTTGCTCGATAGCCTAGGTAAGCGTATTCGTTTTATTAAACAAGTGATTCATGAATTGGGCATCGACAACGTGGTACCGGTTCAAAGTCGTGTTGAAGAATTTCAACCGGAAGAAAAGTTTGATGCCGTGCTCAGTCGCGCATTTGCGTCAATGACAGACATGGTAGAGTGGTGTCACCATTTACCTAAAGAGCAATCCGGTGTATTTTTGGCTCTTAAGGGACAACATCCTAGAGACGAAATCGACCTGTTACCTGAATGGTGTTCAGTGACAGACATTAAAGCTTTGCAAGTGCCAGAGCTTGATGGAGAGCGTCATCTAGTTACTTTATCGCGTCAGGGATAATCAGCGAGGCCATAGTGGGTAAAATCGTAGCAATTGCCAACCAGAAGGGCGGCGTAGGAAAAACAACAACTTGCATTAATTTGGCAGCATCAATGGCGGCAACAAAACGCAAGATATTGGTTGTTGACCTCGATCCTCAAGGTAATGCCACTATGGCGAGCGGTGTCGACAAGTATCAAGTTGAAGCAACTGCTTACGATTTGCTGGTTGAAGACACCCCATTTGATGAGGTAGTTTGCCGAAGTACATCTGGCAACTATGACCTCATCGCCGCAAACGGTGATGTGACTGCGGCAGAAATCAAGTTAATGGAAGTATTTGCTCGTGAAGTTCGTTTAAAAAACGCACTCGAATCCATTCGCGACAACTATGATTTCATCTTTATTGATTGCCCACCTTCATTAAACCTTCTTACAATCAACGCGATGGCTGCGGCCGATTCCGTATTGGTTCCTATGCAATGTGAATATTTTGCTTTGGAAGGTTTGACTGCGTTGATGGATACCATCAGTAAGCTCGCTGCGGTAGTAAACGAGAATCTGAAGATCGAAGGTCTTCTTCGTACAATGTATGATCCTCGTAACCGCTTATCGAATGAAGTCTCTGATCAACTCAAAAAACACTTCGGTAGCAAAGTTTACCGAACTGTGATCCCTCGAAATGTACGTTTGGCAGAAGCGCCGAGTCATGGCAAGCCAGCAATGTACTACGACAAGTATTCCGCAGGTGCTAAGGCATATCTTGCTCTTGCAGGCGAAATGTTGCGTCGTGAAGAAGTCCCAGTATAGGTCTAACCAAAGGAATTCGCTCAATGTCTAAGCGTGGTTTAGGAAAAGGGTTAGATGCATTGCTTGCAACTAGCTCATTGGCTCGTGAAAAACAACAAGTTGCTTCTCATAGTCAGGCTTTGTCTGCAGAAGGCGAGTTCACAGAGATTGCTATTGGTAGCTTGAAGCCAGGCGTATATCAACCGCGTAAGGATATGGCGCCAGAAGCGCTAGAAGAGCTGGCCGCATCTATTCAATCTCAAGGTATTATTCAACCTATCGTCGTGCGTCCTTTAGCGTATGGTCAATATGAGATTATCGCTGGTGAGCGCCGTTGGAGAGCTGCGCGTCAAGCGGGCTTAAAACAGGTGCCGTGCTTGGTCAAGAAGGTTGAAGACAAAGCTGCGATTGCGATGGCATTGATTGAGAACATTCAGCGTGAAGACTTGAATGTTATCGAAGAAGCACAAGCGCTAGAACGCTTACAGAACGAATTCGAGCTGACACATCAACAAGTCGCTGAAGTGATCGGTAAATCGAGAGCAACGGTTAGTAACTTATTACGTCTAAATCAGCTAGAAAATGAAGTAAAAGGTTTAGTTTCCAATAAACAACTGGAAATGGGTCATGCTCGAGCATTGCTTGCGCTTGAAGGCGATACCCAGATTGAGGCAGCAAACACTGCGGCAACCAAAAAAATGACCGTGCGTCAAACTGAGCAGCTTGTCAAAAAGTGCTTAAAACCAGACGTTGAACCAGAATCGAAGCCTGAAGACACAGAAGCTATCGAACTTTCACGAAGACTCACGGAAAAATTGCAAGCAAACGTTTCAGTTACTCGTTCTGTTAGCGGTAAGTCAAAAGTGACGATTACTCTTGATGAGCCTCACAAATTAGAGCAACTTATTGCTAAACTAGAGTACTAAATGAGATAATTGATTTAGGTCAATTATGTAATAAACAAGTAATTTCGTACAAAAGTTGTCGGTTTGTATGCAAAAATGTAAAAGATTGCTGCATTGTGATTGCAATCAATTTGGCTGAACGTATAATTTTCGCCAATTTCTCAGCACGCTTATAAGCGAGTGGTAAAGTGGGCTTAAAGAGGAACGAATACATGGTAGCGGCGTTAGCAAGACCAGGACGAGTGCTTGCAAAGCAAATGTTATTGATCGAGCTTAGCGCGGTTATATTAGTGGCGATAGGGTTAGGTTTAGCTGTTAATCCTGATTGGGGTTTTGCTGCATTAATCGGTGGCGGTATTTTTGTCATCGCGAATGTAGTTTTTTGTGTGTGTGCTTTCCTATTTTGTGGAGCTCGTGCAACTAAGTTAGTTGCGGCGTCGTTCTATGCTGGCGAAGTGCTCAAAATCTTAATCACAGTTTTACTATTCTCTATTGTCTACATGTATATGCAGGTGGAATTAATTCCCCTCAAACTGACCTATTTACTGGTTCTAGGTATTAATATCTTTGCGCCAGTGCTTTTCATTAACAATAAAAAATAGGATGAGTTATGGCTGCGCCAACAGCATCCGGATACATTGAACACCATTTACAAAACCTTTCTTTAGCTAAGTTTGGTCTTGTAGAGGAAACAAGTTTCTGGAACGTACATATAGACAGTCTGTTTTTTTCTGTGCTGACAGGGGTGTTATTCCTTTGGGTTTTTCGCTCAGTCGCTAAGAAAGCAACAGTAGGTGTACCTGGTAAGCTTCAGTGTTTTGTTGAAATGGTAGTGGAATTCGTTGGCGACAACGTTAAAGAAACTTTCCATGGCCGCAATCCTCTGGTAGCTCCATTAGCACTGACTATATTCTGCTGGATTATCATAATGAACTTGATGGACTTAGTGCCTATCGATTTCTTACCGTATCCTGCAGAGCATTGGCTAGGTATCCCTTACTTGAAAGTGGTTCCTACAGCTGATGTAAATATAACAATGGCAATGGCTTTAGGTGTTTTTGCTCTGATGATCTACTACAGCATCAAAGTAAAAGGCTTAGGCGGATTTGCTAAAGAATTGGCACTGCATCCATTTAATCACCCAATCATGATTCCATTTAACTTGGTGCTTGAGGTAATTTCGCTATTAGCGAAGCCACTATCTCTAGGTATGCGTTTATTTGGTAATATGTTTGCGGGTGAGGTGGTGTTTATTCTTATCGCGGCAATGCTACCGTGGTACTTACAATGGGTAGGTGCACTACCTTGGGCTATCTTCCATATCTTGGTTATTTTGATTCAAGCGTTTGTTTTCATGATGTTGACAATCGTTTACCTATCAATGGCCCATGAAGATAGTGATCACTAAAAAAATTTTTAAGCTTTATTCTAACTATTAATGTTAATCGGAGAACGTAAATGGAAACTGTACTAAGTTTTTCAGCAATCGCTGTTGCTATCATTGTTGGTCTTTGTGCCGTAGGTACTGCAATTGGTTTTGCTATTCTTGGTGGTAAATTCCTAGAAGGCGCTGCGCGTCAACCTGAAATGGCTCCAATGCTACAAGTTAAGATGTTCATCATCGCTGGTCTACTGGATGCTGTTCCAATGATCGGTATCGTAATCGCACTACTATTCACGTTTGCTAACCCATTTGTAAGTCAGCTAGCAGGCTAATTAACTCTTAATAGTTAATTAAATTTTTGTAGTTGATTCTTAACGAGGAGTAGCTGTTGTGAATATGAACGCAACTCTGTTAGGTCAAGCAATTGCTTTTTCGCTGTTTGTTTGGTTCTGCATGAAATATGTATGGCCACCAATCATGCAAGCAATTGAAGAACGTCAGAAGAAAATTGCTGACGGTCTTGTAGCCGCTGAACGCGCTGCTAAAGACTTGAACCTGGCACAAGCCAACGCTTCTGAGCAAATGAAGGAAGCGAAGCGCACTGCAACTGAGGTTATTGATCAGGCAAACAAACGTAAAGCTCAAATTATTGATGAAGCTCGCGAAGAGGCTCAGGCAGAACGCCAGAAGATCTTAACGCAAGCTGAAGCTGAAATTGAAGCTGAACGCACACGTGCCCGTGATGACCTGCGCAAACAAGTCGCAACTCTGGCTATAGCTGGTGCTGAGAAAATCCTTGAGCGTACAATCGATAAAGATGTACACAATGATCTTCTTAACAACATTACTGCAAAACTTTAAAGCAAGGGGCTGTATATGTCTGATTTGACTACAATCGCACGCCCCTATGCTAAAGCAGCGTTTGACTTTGCGGTAGATAAAGGTGAGCTAGACCAATGGGGTCAAATGCTTACTTTTGCTGCCGAAGTGGCACAAAATGATGATGTTCATAATTTATTAAGCAGTTCAATGACTGCTGAAAAGTTAGCTGAAATATTCATTGTAATTTGTGGCGAACAATTTGATGAATTCGGCCAGAACTTAATTAAAGTGATGGCAGAGAATGGTCGTTTAATGGCCTTTCCTGATGTTTGTAAACAGTTCTTATTGCTTAAACAAGAGCATGAGAAAGAAATCGACGTTGACGTTACTTCAGCGGTTGAACTTTCTGAAGAACAGCGCACAAGCATCATCAGCAAATTGGAACTGCGCCTAGCGCGCAAAGTTCAGCTGAATTGCAGTATAGATGAGACTCTACTTAGTGGAGTTATTATTCGAGCCGGAGACCTAGTCATCGATAACTCAGCGCGCAGTCGTTTAGACCGCCTGAGCGATGCATTGCAGTCTTAATGGGGATTGGAGCATGCAACTTAATTCCACTGAAATTAGCGATCTAATTAAACAACGTATTGAATCTTTCGACGTTGTTAGTGAAGCTCGCAATGAAGGTACTATCGTTTCTGTAAGCGATGGCATCCTTAGCATCCACGGCCTAGCGGACGTGATGCAAGGTGAAATGATCGAACTACCGGGTGGCCGTTACGCGCTAGCACTAAACTTGAACCGTGATTCGGTTGGTGCTGTTGTAATGGGCCCGTATGCTGACCTACAGGAAGGCATGAAAGTTACAGGTACTGGTCGTATTCTTGAAGTACCAGTAGGTCCTGAAATGCTTGGTCGTGTTGTAAACACGCTAGGTGAGCCAATTGATGGTAAAGGTCCTATCGAAGCGAAACTAACTTCGCCTGTAGAAATTATCGCACCAGGTGTAATCGACCGTAAATCGGTAGATCAACCTGTTCAAACTGGTTACAAGTCAGTTGACTCAATGATCCCTATCGGTCGTGGTCAACGTGAACTAGTAATCGGTGACCGTCAGACTGGTAAAACAGCAATGGCGATCGATGCGATTATCAACCAGAAAGACTCTGGTATTTTCTCTATCTACGTAGCTATCGGCCAAAAAGCGTCGACTATTGCTAACGTAGTTCGCAAACTAGAAGAGCACGGCGCACTGGCTAACACTGTTGTTGTTGTTGCATCTGCTTCTGAATCTGCTGCGCTGCAATACCTTGCACCGTATGCTGGTTGTGCGATGGGTGAATACTTCCGTGATCGCGGCGAAGATGCACTGATTGTTTATGATGATCTATCTAAGCAAGCGGTAGCTTACCGTCAAATTTCACTACTACTTAAGCGTCCACCTGGCCGTGAAGCGTTCCCTGGTGATGTTTTCTACCTTCACTCTCGTCTACTAGAGCGTGCTGCTCGTGTAAGCGAAGCATACGTAGAAAAGTTCACTAACGGTGAAGTGACAGGCAAGACTGGTTCTTTAACTGCTCTTCCTATCATCGAAACGCAAGCTGGTGACGTATCTGCATTCGTACCAACGAACGTAATCTCGATTACTGATGGTCAGATCTTCCTACAAACTGAACTATTCAACGCGGGCGTACGTCCAGCTGTTGACCCTGGTATCTCAGTTTCTCGTGTAGGTGGTTCGGCGCAGACTAAAATCATCAAGAAGCTATCTGGCGGTATCCGTACTGCTCTAGCTCAATACCGTGAACTAGCAGCATTTGCACAGTTCTCATCGGATCTTGATGAAGCGACCAAAAAGCAACTAGACCACGGTCAAAAAGTTACAGAACTGATGAAGCAGAAACAATATGCTCCTATGTCTGTATTTGACCAAGCTCTAGTAATCTTCGCTGCAGAGCGTGGATACCTTCAAGACGTAGAACTGTCAAAAGTTCTAGATTTTGAAGCTGCTTTACTGTCGTTTGCTCGTGGTCAATACGCTGATCTAGCAACACAGATCGACGCAACGGGTGCTTTCAACAAAGAAATCGAAGCTGAGCTGAAGAAGCTTGTTGACGATTTCAAGGCAACCCAGACCTGGTAATTGGTAGGTGGTCTTAGGGCCACCTCATACCATTAACGGAGAGTAACGATGGCCGGCGCAAAAGAGATACGTAATAAAATCGGTAGTGTTAAAAGCACACAGAAGATTACGAAAGCAATGGAAATGGTAGCAGCTTCGAAAATGCGTCGTTCTCAAGACGCAATGGAAGCTACTCGTCCATATGCAGAAACAATGCGTAAAGTGATCGGTCATTTGGCTAATGGTAGCCTCGAGTATAAGCATCCTTATCTTGAGGAACGTGAAGCCAAACGTGTTGGTTACATCATCGTTTCTACAGACCGTGGTCTTTGTGGTGGTTTGAACATTAACTTGTTCAAAAAAGCTATGAACGACATGAAAGATTGGTCTGAGAAAGGTGCTGATGTAGAACTTGCAATTGTAGGTACTAAAGCAACAGCATTTTTCAATAACAGCGGCGCGAAAGTAGCAGCTCAAGTTTCTGGTCTGGGCGATCGTCCAAGCCTTGAAGACTTGATTGGCTCTGTAAGCGTTATGCTGAAGAAATATGATGAAGGTGAATTGGATCGCCTGTTCGTAGTGTTTAACAGATTTGAAAACACTATGGTTCAAGAACCAACGATCGATCAATTACTTCCTTTGCCTAAATCAGACAGCGAAGAAATGAAACGCAGTCATTCTTGGGACTACATTTATGAGCCCGAGCCAAAACCACTACTAGATGCACTATTAGTTCGATACGTCGAATCTCAAGTGTATCAAGGTGTGGTCGAGAATCTTGCTTGTGAGCAAGCAGCTCGAATGATTGCAATGAAATCAGCAACAGATAACGCTGGTGACATTATTGATGACTTAGAACTTGTGTATAACAAAGCCCGTCAATCGGCGATTACACAAGAACTTTCTGAGATCGTTTCAGGCGCAGCTGCGGTTTAAGCTTAGGTAAAACTAAATAGTTAGAGGATTAACGATGGCTACAGGTAAGATCGTACAGATCATTGGTGCGGTAGTCGACGTAGAGTTCCCACAGGGCGAAGTACCTCGTGTATACGATGCTCTGAATGTTAATGAAGTGACAGAACGTCTAGTTCTTGAAGTTCAGCAACAACTTGGCGGTGGCGTAGTACGCGCAATCGTAATGGGTAGCTCTGATGGTTTACGTCGTGGTTTGACAGTTGAAAATACTGGCGCTCCAATCTCGGTACCAGTAGGTACTAAGACACTTGGTCGTATCATGAACGTCCTAGGTGACGCAATTGATGAGTGTGGTGAAATCGGTGCTGAAGAGCATTACGCAATTCACCGCGAAGCTCCAAGCTACGAAGAGCAGTCTAACGAGACTTCTCTTCTAGAAACTGGTGTTAAAGTAATCGACTTGATTTGTCCATTCGCTAAGGGTGGTAAAATCGGTCTATTCGGTGGTGCTGGTGTAGGTAAGACCGTTAACATGATGGAACTTATCAACAACATCGCACTTCAACACTCAGGCCTATCTGTATTTGCAGGTGTAGGTGAGCGTACTCGTGAAGGTAACGATTTCTACTTTGAGATGCAGGAAGCTGGTGTTGTAAACATCGAAAATCCTGAAGAATCAAAAGTAGCGATGGTTTACGGTCAGATGAACGAGCCACCAGGTAACCGTCTACGTGTTGCACTGACTGGTCTAACAATGGCTGAACGCTTCCGTGACGAAGGTCGTGACGTTCTACTGTTTGTTGATAACATCTACCGTTACACACTAGCAGGTACTGAAGTATCAGCACTTCTAGGTCGTATGCCTTCTGCGGTAGGTTACCAACCTACACTAGCTGAAGAAATGGGTGTTCTACAAGAGCGTATCACGTCAACTAAAGCTGGTTCTATCACGTCTGTACAGGCGGTATATGTACCTGCGGATGACTTGACTGACCCGTCTCCAGCAACAACGTTCGCTCACTTAGATGCAACGGTAGTACTTAACCGTAATATCGCATCTATGGGTCTATACCCAGCGATCGACCCGCTAGATTCTACTTCACGTCAACTGGATCCATTGGTAGTTGGACAAGAGCACTACGACATCGCTCGTGGCGTTCAGTCTACTCTTCAGCGCTATAAAGAGCTGAAAGATATCATTGCTATCCTAGGTATGGATGAGCTATCTGAAACAGATAAGCAAGTTGTATCTCGTGCTCGTAAGATTGAGAAGTTCCTAACTCAGCCTTACCACGTAGCGGAAGTATTTACAGGTGACCCAGGCGTTTACGTACCTCTTAAAGAGACTCTACGTGGCTTCCAAGGTCTTCTATCTGGTGAATACGATGACATTCCAGAGCAAGCGTTCATGTACTGTGGTGCAATTGACGAAGCTATTGAGAATGCTAAGAAGCTATAAGGCTAACTAGGAGGCGATATGGCAGCAATAACCTTTCACCTAGACGTTGTAAGTGCAGAGAAACAAATTTTCTCAGGCCTTGTTGAGACGTTTCAGGTGACCGGTAGTGAGGGTGAGCTTGGTATTTTCCATGGTCACACTCCACTGCTGACCGCTATCAAGCCTGGTATGGTGCGTATTGTTAAGCAGCACGGCCACGAAGAAATTATTTATGTTTCTGGTGGTATGGTAGAAGTTCAACCTGGTACAGCGACTGTACTGGCTGATACGGCTATCCGTGGTGAAGAACTAGACGCAGCAAAGGCGGAAGAAGCTAAACGCAAGGCTGTGGAGAATATCCAAAATCAGCATGGCGACATAGACTTCGCACAAGCGGCCGGTGAACTGGCTAAAGCCATTGCTCAGTTACGAGTTATCGAACTGACAAAACAGCGTCGTTAATCTTTTATAAGATTACTGACTCTGAGATAAAGGCGACCTAAGGGTCGCCTTTTTGCATTTTTAGGTTATCCCGCCCTGAAATGTGTTTACACATTGAGGACTAATGATGACCCTTTTACGTATCAGTACTGGTTAAATAGCTATTACAATTTAATTTGTTAGCTAAAAACGGTTACAATATCGGCTTAATAAAAATAATGTTGGATAGGTTTACAATGAAGTTTAGCGCGGTAATTCTCGCAGCGGGCAAAGGCACTCGCATGTATTCAAACACACCAAAGGTTCTGCACACGCTTGCGGGTAAGCCGATGGTTAAACATGTTATTGATACTTGTAACGGCTTAGGCGCTCAAAACATCAACTTGGTTTACGGTCACGGTGGTGATCAGATGAAGGCTACTTTAGCTGAAGAATCGGTAAACTGGGCACTGCAAGCTGAGCAGTTGGGTACTGGCCACGCTGTGGATCAGGCATCTGCACATTTCGCTGATGATGAAAAAGTACTTGTGCTATACGGTGATGTTCCATTGATTTCACCTCAAACCATTGAAAACCTATTAGACGCTCAACCAAACGGTGGCATCGCGCTACTTACGGTCGTGTTAGACAACCCAATGGGCTACGGTCGTATTATTCGTCGTAATGGTCCTGTTGTTGCTATCGTTGAACAAAAAGATGCAACCGATGAGCAGAAGCTTATCAAAGAGATCAACACTGGCGTTATGGTGGCTACTGGTGGCGATCTGAAGCGTTGGTTGTCTGGCTTAAGCAACGATAACGCACAAGGTGAATACTACCTGACTGACGTTATTGCAGCGGCTCACGATGAAGGTCGTGCTGTAGAAGCAGTACACCCAGTAAGCCCTATTGAAGTTGAAGGCGTGAACGACCGCTCTCAACTGGCTCGTTTAGAACGCGCTTATCAAGCTGAGCAAGCAGACAAACTATTGAAGCAAGGCGTTATGCTACGTGACCCAAGCCGCTTTGATCTACGCGGTGAATTGCAGTGCGGTATGGATGTTGAGATTGATACTAACGTTATCATCGAAGGCAGCGTAAGCATTGGCGACAACGTGGTTATCGGTACCGGTTGTGTATTGAAAGACTGTGAGATCGATGACAACACCATCGTGCGTCCATACAGTGTAATTGAAGGTGCAACGGTCGGTGAAGACTGTACGGTTGGTCCTTTCACTCGTCTACGTCCTGGTGCTGACATGCGTAATAACTCGCACGTTGGTAACTTTGTCGAAATGAAGAACACTCGCCTTGGTGAAGGCTCTAAAGCGAATCACCTAACGTACTTAGGCGATGCTGAAATTGGTCAGCGCGTAAACGTGGGTGCAGGTGCTATCACTTGTAACTATGATGGCGCAAACAAGTTTAAGACCATCATCGGCGATGACGTATTCGTTGGCTCAGATAGTCAATTAATTGCTCCAGTTACTATTGGTAATGGCGCTACCGTTGGTGCTGGCTCTACAGTAACTCGTGATGTTGCTGAAAATGAGTTAGTTATCAGCCGTGCTAAAGAACGTAAGATTGCTGATTGGAAACGTCCAACTAAGAAGTAAGTACTAACGTCCAAAAGATATTCTGATACAAGCCAGTAGCAATGCCACTGGCTGCTTTCTAAATAACTTTAGATATAAAAAAAGAGCGAGATTACTCGCTCTTTTTTTGTTTTCGTTAAACGAGAAACTAGTCTTGCTTATCGTCAGCAACCACTCGAGAGTTATCCGGTGTTGCGAAGTGTTCAGAAAGCTCTTTGTTCGAAACAATATAGCCAATCCACAATGCACCTAAACAAATCACTACCGCGATACCTGTTGCGCTTAGTGCTTGGCTTGCCATTGCTGCAACCAATGCACTTGCTAGGCCACTAATACTGATTTGCAGGCTGTTTTGTAAGCCAGCCGCTGTCGCAGGGCTTTGTTTCGCGCTTGATAGGGCACGGTTTACTACGATTGGGTAAAGTGCGCCATTCGCTACGGCAATTAGACAGAAAGGTGCGAGTAGAGGCCAGATTGAAGTCAGTTCCCATTGTGATGCAATGAAAATCAGTAATGCGGCAACACTAAACAAACCAATAAGATTTCTTAGTACGACACCATCGCCATACTTCTTCACTGCCTGCTTACCGAAGTAACCACCCGCCATGAATGCGATTGTCTGTGGGATAAAGCTCAAGCCGATGTCTTTTGCTTCATAACCCAGTTGGGCCATGATCTCTGGCATACCGGTTAGGTAAGCGAAGAACGCTGCTGACGCTGAAGCAAACATCAACACATTACCCATGTAAGGCTTTGAATGAAGCAGTGCTTTGATATCGGTTTTGATCGACGTTTGTTTTACTTCTGGCGCTTCTTTTGGTTGAGCCATGGTCGTTGCGATCAACAATGCGCCCATTAGCGTCAGTGTGATAAAGATACTGTGCCAACCAAAGCTGTCTGCTAGCAACACACCCAGTTGCGGTGCTAATGCTGGAGATAGCGCTACTAGAGGCATGATAGTCGCAAAAATTTGCTGGCTGCTGCTTTGAGAGTAACGCTTAATAACCATTGCTTGCCAGATTACCGCAGGCGCACACACACCGATCGCTTGAATGAAGCGCAGCGTTAGTAGGTGCCATACTTCGGTACTGAATGCTAAGCCGAATGAAGCTGCAGTAAAGATAACAAGACCAACCGCTAGTGTATTACGGTGACCATACTTGTCACTCGCCAGACCCCAAAGAAGCTGACCCATTGCCATACCACCAAGGAATACGGTTAGAGACAGAGCTATCTGCTCTGGACCGGTTGCAAAATCGACTTCCATTGCCTTAAATGCAGGAAGGTACATATCGGTCGCAATAAAGCCAAGCATAGAAAGAACTGCAAGGTAGACCAATTGAAATTTAGAAATATTCATAAGATGCCATTAAGCTAAAGGTAGTGATGTTTTTATCATCAAAAAAATTGTTAGATACTCAGGAGAAAGAACCCCTGTTTATTTATGCTGACATTCTATTTTTCATAGCTGATAAAATAAAACGCTAAAATATGTAGTTATCAATCAAAAAATTTGAAGGCTTATGTTCTCTAAATCCTCGTTAGAAATGCTTGATACCGTTGCTCGCTTGGGCAGCTTTACTGCGGCTGCAGAGCAATTGCACAAAGTACCATCGGCGATCAGCTATGGGGTTAGGCAGGTAGAGCAAGAGCTTGATGTTCTACTTTTCAGACGCTTACCAAGAAAAGTAGAGCTGACGCCTGCTGGGGAGTTGTTTATTCAAGAGGCTCGTCAACTGCTGAGACAGATGGAAGAACTCAGTGCGCAAACTCGCCGAGCTGCGCGTGGTTGGAAGAAAACCTTACGTCTAACCCTTGATAACGTGGTTAAGCTCGACAAGATGAAGCCGATGATTGAAGAGTTTTATCAAACCTTTGAGTTCGCTGAGCTGCAGATCAACATGGAAGTGTTTAATGGCTCTTGGGAAGCTATTGCACAGGGCAGGGCTGATGTCGTCATTGGAGCCACTTCGGCTATTCCGGTTGGCGGTGACTTTGAAGTTAAGGATATGGGGCGGTTAGATTGGGCATTTGTGATGTCACCCAGTCACCCATGTGTGCGAGAGCAAAACCTTAATGAAGCCTTTGTTAGCCAGTATCCCGCGATCTGTTTGGATGATACTTCTAGCGTATTGCCTAAGCGCCATACTGGCCACTATGCGAGTCAGAGACGTCTTCTATTACCTAATTGGTACAGTGCGATAGAGTGCCTCAAGAATGGTGTTGGGGTGGGCTACATGCCAAGGCATATTGCCGCGCCTATTATCGAACAAGGCTTGCTGGTGGAAAAAATATTACCAGAGCCTAGCCCACAGAGTCACTGTTGTTTGGTTTGGAGAAAAGATGACAACCATAAATTGATCGAATGGATGGTCAAATATCTAGGATCAAGTGAACAGCTTCACCAAGATTGGTTGGATCATCGTAAAGCACTTTAATGATCTATTTAAAATAGGATCGTGTGAGGTTTATCGGAAACACTCAAATAAAAAGAGCGAGTTAATACTCGCTCTTTTTGGTTCGATAGCTTAACTCTTAAGACAAGAAGAACTTGTAGGAAGGGTTATCGGTTTCATCTTTGCATTGGTAGCCAAGTTCTTCTAAGTGTGTAGAGAACTGAGCTAAATCATCATCACCGAGTTCGAAGCCACACAGCACTCGACCGTAATCGGCACCATGGTTACGATAGTTGAACAGGCTGATATTCCAGTGAGTCCCTAAGGTATCAAGGAATTTAATCAATGCACCTGGGTATTCAGGAAACTCAAAGCTGTAAAGACGTTCTTTCAATGGCTTCGATGGTTTACCGCCAATCATGTAACGAATGTGCAGCTTTGCCATCTCGTCATCAGACAAGTCGACAACCGCGTAGTCACCCTCACGTAAGTCATTGATGATGTGTTCGAGCTCTTCTTGTCCACCTTGTAGACGTACACCAACGAAGATATTCGCCAGGCTTTCGTCGTTGTGGCGGTAGTTAAACTCAGTCACCGCTCGACCACCAATAATGTTACAGAACTCTAGGAACGCACCTTGTCGCTCTGGAATCGTTACCGCAAGTAGACCTTCTCGCTTCTCACCCAATTCACAACGCTCAGAGACATAACGTAGACCGTGGAAGTTGGTGTTTGCACCAGACAATACCGTCGCCAATTGCTTATCTTGCAGTTTGTTTTGTTCTGCAAACTTCTTAAGGCCTGCCAGAGCAAGCGCTCCTGAAGGCTCAGCAATCGCACGGGTGTCTTCAAAGATGTCCTTTACTGCAGAGCAGATTTCATCGCTAGAGACGGTAATATGACCATCAATGTACTGTTGGCAAAGACGGAAGGTTTCTTCACCTATGCGTTTAACCGCAACACCATCAGCAAACATGCTGACCTGATCCAGTACCACTGGTTCACCCGCCTCCAGTGCTGCTTTCAAGCAAGCCGAGTCTTCAGGCTCTACCGCAATCACTTTAATCTCTGGCATCAGTTGTTTGATAAGCACTGCAACACCAGCGGCTAAGCCACCACCACCTACCGGCACAAAGATATAATCCATGTGGCCATTTTGCTGCAGCATCTCCATGCCCATAGTGCCTTGCCCAGCAATCACGAGTGGGTGATCGAAAGGAGGAACAAAGGTGAAGCCATGTTCAGCCGACAGACGCTCCGCTTCCGCTTTCGCTTCATCGAAATTGCTGCCGTGTAAAACGACCTTACCGCCAAATCCGCGTACTGCATCGACCTTGATATCCGGTGTCGTTTTTGGCATCACGATCGTGGTTTGAATGCCCAGCTTAGAGCCAGATAGCGCCATACCTTGTGCGTGATTCCCTGCGGATGCTGCGATAACACCGGCTGCTTTCTGTTGTTCAGAAAGGCTTGAAACCATGTTGTAAGCACCGCGCAGCTTAAACGAGTGTACCGGCTGACGGTCTTCTCGTTTTAGCTGAACCTGATTACCGATACGAGCGCTTAAGCGTGGCATATCTTGCAGAGGTGTCACGATTGCCGCTTCGTAAACCGGCGCTCTCAGGATCTGGCGCAGATAATCTGCGCCACTTTGTTTTTTGGGACTGGAGGTGTCATCACTCATAGTTAGCCCTCAAGCTTAGACTTATCACGCACAGCGCCTTTGTCGGCACTTGTTGCCATACTTGCGTAAGCTTTTAGTGCGAAAGACACTTCACGTTGACGGTTTTCTGGTTTCCAGCCTAATGCATCTTGTTTTTCACGGCGTGCTGCTAGTTCATCTTCAGCCACATCAAGCGTGATTGAGCGGTTAGGGATATCGATAGTGATGATATCGCCAGTGTTCACTAGACCAATTACGCCGCCGCTTGCTGCTTCTGGAGAAGCGTGACCGATAGAAAGACCTGATGTACCACCAGAGAAACGACCATCGGTTAGAAGAGCGCAAGACTTGCCTAGACCCATCGATTTTAGGTAAGTCGTTGGGTAGAGCATTTCTTGCATACCCGGGCCGCCTTTAGGACCTTCGTAACGAATGACAACTACTTCGCCTGCTTTTACTTTACCCGCTAAGATGCCTTCTACTGCCGTATCTTGGCTTTCGAATACGATTGCAGGACCTTGGAATTTAAGGTTTTCTTCATCAACACCCGCGGTCTTAACGATACAACCATCAACGGCGATGTTACCTGAAAGTACCGCTAGGCCACCTTCTTGGCTGAATGCGTTTTCTTTGGTACGAATACAACCTTCTTTGCGGTCGTCATCTAGACGATCCCAACGGCAATCTTGTGAGAAAGCTTTGGTGGTACGGATGCCCGCAGGACCTGCACGGAAGAACTTAAGCACGGCTTCGTCTTCTGTTTGCATGATGTCGTATTGAGCGAGCTGCTCTTGCATGCTTAGGCCGAGTACGGTGCGAGTTTGATTATTCAGTAGGCCAGCACGATCAAGCTCACCTAGGATAGCCATTACGCCACCAGCACGGTGAACGTCTTCCATGTGGTATTTCGGTGTTGAAGGAGCAACCTTACATAGGTGTGGAACGCGACGAGACATCGCATCGATATCATCCATATCAAAATCAATGTCACCTTCTTGAGCGGCTGCTAAAAGGTGAAGTACTGTGTTACTTGAGCCACCCATTGCGATATCAAGCGCCATAGCATTATCAAAGGCTGCGCGATTTGCGATGTTGCGAGGCAGTGCTGACTCGTCATCTTGCTCGTAGTAACGCTTGGTTAGATCAACGATGCGTTTACCAGCGTTGATGAATAGCTCTTCACGGTCTGCGTGCGTCGCCAACATTGAACCGTTACCCGGTTGAGATAGGCCAAGTGCTTCTGTTAGACAGTTCATTGAGTTTGCTGTGAACATACCTGAACATGAACCACAGGTTGGACATGCAGAACGTTCTACTTGCTCACTTTGCTCGTCTGAAATCGTTGGATCGGCACCTTGGATCATTGCGTCAACAAGGTCGAGCTTGATGATTTGATCTGAAAGCTTGGTTTTACCTGCTTCCATTGGGCCGCCTGATACAAAGATCACTGGGATGTTAAGGCGCATTGCTGCCATCATCATTCCCGGAGTGATTTTGTCACAGTTTGAGATACACACCATTGCATCCGCACAGTGTGCATTGACCATGTATTCTACTGAGTCTGCGATAAGCTCACGTGATGGCAGTGAGTACAGCATGCCGCCGTGACCCATTGCGATACCATCATCGACCGCGATGGTGTTGAATTCTTTTGCGATACCACCCGCTTTCTCGATTTCACCCGCAACCAGCTGACCCATATCTTTAAGGTGAACGTGGCCTGGAACAAATTGAGTGAAAGAGTTTACAACCGCGATGATCGGCTTACCGAAGTCATCATCTTTAACGCCAGTTGCACGCCATAAAGCGCGCGCACCAGCCATGTTGCGTCCGTGGGTTGTCGTTGCTGAACGATAGATTGGCATTGTTTAAATCCTTATAAAATATTTGGCTGTTGCTTACTTATTTGTTTGTGTTTGGCTTTCTGACGCATGGTCTGCTGGATAAACGTAGTCTAACCAGCCCCATTTATCTTCAGTGGTTCCATTGAATAAACCAAAGTAAGCTGCTTGAACTTTTTCAGTGATAGGACCGCGTTTGCCTTCACCTACTGTAATTTTGTCTACACTGCGAACCGGAACGATCTCTGCAGCTGTGCCTGTCATGAATACTTCATCGGCAAGGTATAGCGCTTCACGAGCAATGTTCTCTTCACGGATTTCGTAACCCATGTCTTTTGCTAGTGTCATGATTGAATCACGGGTGATGCCCGGTAAAATCGCGCTGGTTGCTGGTGGTGTTGATAACACACCGTTACGAATCACAAAGATGTTCTCGCCAGCACCTTCTGAAAGGTAACCATCGACGCTCAGTGCGATACCTTCATCGTAACCATGACGACGAGCTTCACCACCAACCAGTAATGAAGATAGGTAGTTACCACCAGCTTTCGCAGCGGTAGGGATAGTATTTGGAGCGGCACGATTCCAGCTTGAAATCATCGCATCTACACCATTCTCTAGCGCTTCTTCACCTAGGTAAGAACCCCAAGGGAACGCAGCGATGATCAGATCCATCTCAGTATTTTCTGGCGGACACACACCCAAACCAACATTACCTACAAAGCCCAGTGGGCGTATGTACGCAGACTGTAGCTTATTTTGGCGTAGCGTTTCGCGAGTCGCTTCCATAATTTCTTCCTCAGTAAAGGGAATAGGGAAGCGGTAGATTTTCGCTGAGTCTTTTAGGCGTCTTGCATGCTCTGGGTGACGGAAGATTACCGGCCCTTTTGGCGTGTTGTAACAACGAACGCCTTCAAACACCGAAGTACCGTAGTGCATTGCGTGAGTCAGGACGTGAACGTTCGCCTCTGCCCAAGGAACCATTTCACCGTTAAACCAAATATAGTCTGCTGTTTTAGCTGTCATGTTTGCGGTTCCTTATGCGTTTATCTTTTGCTGTAAGTTGTTGTTTGGCAACTCATTACGACTGATAGAGATAACGTCAACGGAACGTACATCCCACAGTTTTTCGATTTGATTCACCAAAAAAGAGATCGGACGGTCACTGTCGACAATGATCTCTACACTCGCCACTTTGCTTTCGTGGTTTTGAGTGCCCGCAACTTGCTTAACGATGAAGCCACGGTGACGGATAACACGAAGAACACGCTCTAGTAGTACTGGCTTATCATCGGCTTTGATGTCTAATAGGTATCTTTTCATGTTATGTGTTCTCCAACATCTCACTGTTTGAAGCACCTGGCGGTACTAGTGGCCATACGTTTTCTTCTTCATCGATAAGGACGTGAAGTAGGTAAGCAGTTTTGCTTTCTAGCATCTCTTTCAATGCTGGCTCTACTTCTTCTTTACGCGTGATGGTTTTGCCCGGGATATCAAATGCTTTCGCGAGCATGACGAAGTCAGGATTGTCATCCAAGATGGTTTCACTGTGTCGGCCATCAAAGAACAGAGATTGCCATTGGCGAACCATGCCCAAGCGAGAGTTATTCAGAAGCACCATCTTCACTGGGATCTGACGACGCTTTAGCGTGCCAAGCTCTTGTATGTTCATCATGAATGAACCATCACCAGAGATAAGAATCGATTGGTCATCAGGACGACCAACCGATGCACCCATAGCGGCTGGTAAACCAAAGCCCATAGTGCCTAGACCGGCTGAGGTGATGAAGTTTTGAGGATCGCGAGGCTGAATGTGCTGAGCGGCCCACATCTGATGTTGGCCAACATCCGTCGAAATGATAGAGCTTGCTGGCATCATGTCTGATAGCTGCTTTAGCAGTAGTGGAGCAAAGATCAGATCACCTGGGTGGTCGTAGCGCCACTTGAATGAGCTACGAAGGCCTTCTGAGTGGTGAACCCAAGATGAGATGTCTTGGCTCAGTTCTAGTTGAGGCAGGATCTTGTTGATGTCACCGCGAATTGGCGCATCAGCAAGGCGCAGCTTACTGAACTCTGCCGCATCGATATCGATATGGATAACTTTTGCGTGAGGAGCAAAAGTATCAAGCTTGCCTGTTACTCGGTCATCAAAACGAGCGCCAACAACAATCAACAGGTCACTTTCTTGAACCACTAGGTTAGCGGCTTTAGTGCCGTGCATACCAAGCATGCCAAGGTAGTGCGGGTCGTCACGTTCGATAGTGCCTAAGCCTTTCAGTGTGCTTACGGCCGGCATTGGGTTAAGGCGTAAAAACTCGCGAACTGCATCGGTTGCTTTCGCCAGTTGAACGCCACCACCTACGTATAAAACAGGACGAGTCGCTTGAGACAGGAAGTACTGAGCTTGCTCAATAGCATCCGTTGTCACAACAGGAATGGCTGGTGGTGTAAATTCAGGAAGAATTTTTACAGGGGATTCGGCTAGTTGAACATCTTTAGCGATATCGACAATAACCGGACCGGGACGCCCTGCTTTTGCAACGATAAATGCTTCAGCCAATGTTGGCGCAAGATCTTCAATATCGGTAACGAGGTAGCTGTGTTTAGTACATGACAGAGACATACCAATCACATCCATTTCTTGGAATGCATCGGTACCGATGTGGGAGCTAGCAACTTGACCTGTGATAGCGACGAGTGGGATGGAGTCCATAAAGGCATCAGCAAGACCTGTTACTAGGTTAGTCGCGCCTGGGCCTGAGGTTGCCATACAAACAGCCACGTCTTGTGTTGCACGCGCCATACCAATGGCAGCCATTGCAGCACCTTGTTCATGGCGACAAAGGATGTGTTCAACACCGCCGTCATAAAGTGCATCGTAGATTGGCATGATGGCACCACCTGGGTAACCAAATACGGTCTCAATGCCTTGTTGCTTGAGTGCGGATACGACTAGTTCTGCGCCTTTCATCGTAATCCCTCCGTATTACCTTTATTTTGGTCATTGTTTCCGTTGTCTTTGCACATCTTGTGCTCCCATTCTTCCTGTAAATCGGCAAGGCCGAAAATAATAAAAATTATAAAAATCGAATCGCTAAATTAGAAAAAACCCCCGGACTTTTCAGTGCGGGGGTTTTTTCTAATTCGTGGTTACTTTCTTCCCACTCGCCCCCGCGCAGTCTTAATAATGACTACGATAATCAGGTTAATCAGTGCGTAAATGCGAGCGTTAAAAATCATAATATTCGAGTTTTCTCGTTTATTGTCTTCAGTAAAAGTCTACATCTCTAGTGTTATCACACAAATCTGCAGTATGACAAGGAAAATGTCATTCTTTTTTCACATTAAAACACCATTCCACCAAGCTATATAACAACCTTATCGCTTTGGTGAGCAACGAATACCCAGAGCGAATACTTTTAAATCAAAGACAAAGGAAAGTTATGGGACTCGCGATAATTCACAGCCGGGCTAGTGTGGGAGTAGAGGCACCAGAAGTGACCGTTGAAGTGCATATAAGCAACGGTATGCCTGGGTTTACATTGGTGGGGCTACCTGAAACGACGGTCAAAGAATCTAAAGATCGAGTCAGGAGTGCCATCATCAACTCTCGCTTTGAATTTCCTTCGAAAAGGATCACGGTCAACCTCGCGCCTGCTGATTTACCCAAAGAGGGTGGACGTTTCGATCTGCCAATCGCGCTTGGGATTTTGGTGGCGTCAGATCAGCTTCCGACATCAAAAATAGCTCAACATGAATTTATCGGTGAGTTGGCATTGTCAGGAGAACTTCGCTCGGTAAAGGGCGTTTTGCCTGCGACGTTAGCCGCCGATAGTGTCGAACGATGCTTAGTGGTTCCACACCACAATGGTGATCAGGCAGCCTTAGTCGGCAAGGGGGCCCATAAATCAGCGCAAACCTTGCTAGAGGTTTGTGCGGATATGTGTGGCCAGGCTCAGCTTGGTTTATATCGAACCGAGCATCATCATGTCGATGTGTCTGATAATCGTGACTTACAAGATATTATTGGCCAGCAGCAAGGTAAGCGAGCACTGGAGATCGCCGCAGCGGGCAACCATAACCTGCTTTTTCTCGGCCCGCCCGGAACTGGAAAAACCATGTTGGCTTCTCGATTGCGCGATTTGTTACCTGAGATGAGTGATGACGAGGCGATGGAAACGGCTTCGGTGGCTTCTTTAACGCAACAAGAGATCAATCAATACAACTGGAAACAACGACCTTTCCGTTCTCCACACCATTCGAGTTCGATGGCAGCATTGGTCGGTGGTGGCTCGATACCTCGCCCCGGTGAGATATCTTTGGCGCATAATGGCTTATTGTTTCTTGATGAGATGCCAGAGTTTGAGCGTAAGGTGCTTGATTCACTGCGAGAGCCGCTAGAGTCGGGTGAAATCATTATCTCCCGTGTCGCGGGTAAGACTCGCTTTCCTGCTCGCTTTCAATTAGTCGGTGCACTTAACCCAAGTCCAACAGGTTATTACGAGGGCAATCAAGCTCGAGCGAACCCGCAAATTATCCTGCGTTACCTCAACCGCTTATCTGGGCCATTGTTGGATAGATTCGATATGTCATTGGAGATCCCTCTATTGCCCAAAGGGATGTTAGCCGAAGGAGGCGATCGTGGAGAAACCACTCAAGTCGTGAAGCAACGAGTTAAACAAGCGCATCAGTTGATGTTATCTCGAAACCATAAGTCGAATGCACTGTTAGGTAGCCGAGAAATTGAAAAGTATTGCCCATTGCGACGCGAAGATGCGGAGTTTCTCGAGACCGCACTGCATCGATTGGGTTTATCGATTCGTGCCTATCATCGAATCATCAAGGTAGCGCGAACTATTGCAGACTTAGAGGGTAACGAGCAGATTGAAAAGAAGCATTTATCGGAGGCGCTTGGCTATCGAGCGATGGATCGCTTGCTGAAACAACTTTCAGCTCAAGCTGTGTAGTCATACCAATCGTAGTAAACAACGGGTCATTTATTTACTGTGATTGGTATAAAAACAAGAAAGCCTGCTTTTTACGCAGGCTTTCGTTGTTATGAACTAATGGTTATTAGCGAGCAGTAATGCCTAACTAGAACTTGTAGTTCAGACCGACTGAGACGATGTATTGTGATTCATCGTAGAAGGTTATATTCGAGTCGCTGGTACCGTAGCCTGCAAGAGAAACAAACGACCAGTTGTCCCAGTTCATGAATTGCTCATATTCATACGCGGCGAAAAGGTTAATGTTGTCATCGCTGCGAGTTTTGTCGTAAATCGAGTTGTTAGCATCGTAAGAACGTTGGTTGTAGCCTGCGGTTAATGCGTACTGATGACGGCCCATGCCACCAAACAAACTCACTTCACCACCAAACTGGTCGTAAGACTCAGCGTTACCGTCGGCATCTCTGGTTTGATAAATGATCGATGGGATAAGCATCATGGTGCGGCTCAATGGAACGCGGTATTGGCCTTTCAGGTAGAGAGTATTGGCATCTCGTTTGAGCTCTTGTTCTTGAATCTCATCATTGTCGACATCTTTAGTCGCGTAAGCCATGTCTAGCGAGAATGCAGAACCTGCGATGCTACTTAATTTCAAACGAAAGGCATTGCCGGTTTCATCGGTTTTGCTTCGAGCAACGCCTTCTGCGTAAGGGTTTGCCCAAGTTTCACCTGACATGATGGTTGGCAGAAGTGACGCGTCGATAGTCATGCCTGACTCTAATTGGTATTTATAGCCAACCTCCAGCACAACAGTACCGGTTGCCACATCATCACGAGCGGTACCTGTGTACACCTGGTGATTTAGCTTCTCACCAAAGGTGTAAGCGACACTGCCTAAAGGTGCGACAAGAAATGAGCTCTCAGATGAGGCTTTCTGTGTATTTGACGAAATGGTGCTATCAGCATCGGTATTAAAGTTTGAGGTGGAAGAAGCAACCCCGGTATTGATAGATATTTCACCACTGAAACCTTGTTCGCCTGCAAGCTTGGCAAAAGCGGGAGAGGCTGCAACGCTCAATGCGAGAAGAGTTATTTTTATTTTCATTCAAGGGCTCCTTGCCCACCGGTTCTTAGGACGGGTTATTAATAGCAGTAAAGCTTTAAATTTCCAGGTTAATTATTTATCAATGATGATTTTTGAACAAGCAAAAAAAAGGAAGCCGAAGCTTCCTTTAATCATTACCTTACTTCTTTAATAAGAAGTTAACCAGCTCGAAGTACTCATCGAGAGAGTTAATGCCTTGAGCGTCAATCAGGTAGCGGTTGTTTACTACAACTGCTGGAACGCCTGACAAGCCGCTGTCTTTGAATGCTTTGTCGAAACGACGAACCATAGAATCTACTGCAAAGCCGTTGTATGCCGCATCGAATTTCTTAGCATCAACGCCTTCATCTAGGAAGATTTGACGCAGTTCTGCTTCATCGCGTGGTGGCTTGTTCATGGTGTGGATGCGGTTAAACATCACTGGCACCATTTTATCTTCAACTTTCAGTGCAATCATGGTCGCGTAAGCTTTGCTCATTGGCAGACCCATGTTGCCACCCATGAATGATACATGGTTCTTCTGTAGCTTAGCGTCTTTAGGTAGCTGTTGTTTTAGCTGCTGGATGATTGGCTCAAAGCTATTACAGTGTGGGCAGTAAAAAGAGAAGAACTCTGTCACCATTGGTTTTTTTGATGCTTCTAGATCGAGAACTTTGTAGTGTTCACCTTCGTTAAATTTCGCAGCGTGAGCTGAAAGGCTCAACATGATCAATGAGAAAAATGCGAATAGCTTTTTCATTTATCCAATCTCCATTATGTTTGAATTTTTATCTAGTTGTATGTTGCGATTGCTGTTACCACTGAGGCATTAACGAAAGTGGTGGCTCTTGCAGGGTAGCAATTTGCTCTTTACAAGCAAGTACTTGTTGCTCCCAATATTTCGGATCATTAAACCATGGGAAGGCCAAAGGAAACGCCGGATCGTGCCATCGTTTCGCCAACCATGCCATGTAATGCACCATACGTAGACCGCGCAGAGGTTCGATTAGTTTCAGTTGCGCGGTATTAAAATCGCAAAACTCTTGATAACTCTCTAGCAGAATATCCAGTTGCATCATTTTATCTTGGCGTTCGCCGTTAAGCAGCATCCACAGATCTTGAACAGCAGGACCATTACGCGCGTCATCAAGATCGACGAACATTGGCCCGTCGCGCCACAAGATATTGCCCGGGTGGCAGTCGCCATGGAGACGAATGTTGTCAATGTTACTTGGCCACTGGCTCTCTAGCTCTTTGATCAGAAGGTCGACGTCATTGAAGAACGCGTTCTCTAGGTGCGTTGGGATAAACTGAGAGTTCTCTAGAATCTTACGTGGCTGATAAAGGTATTCATCTAAGCTGATGGTCGGGCGATGCTGAAATGTTCTTCCAGCACTGGCTTTATGAATACGACCAAGGAAGCGTCCAACGCCTTCCAATTGATCTAGATTGTCGACTTCATATTGTCTGCCACCGACGCTTTCAAACAGTGCAAATAGATAGCCTTGATATTCATGCAAGGTTGCGCCGTTGATTCGCATAGGTGGAGCAACCGGTAACTCTTGTTCGATCAGCTCTAACGCGAAGTCGTGCTCTTCTTGGATCTGTGCGGTGTTCCAACGCTGCGGACGATAAAACTTAACGACGTAGCGTTTACGGTCTTCATCGGTGAATTGATACACCCGGTTTTCGTAGCTGTTGAGAGCGAGAAGCCCGGATTCAGCACGAACTCCAATGCTCTCCAGTGCGTACCACATGAAGTCAGGAGTCAGGTTATCAAAGTTAAAGGCTTGCATCGTCATAGAATAAAAAAGGCTCATTACTGAGCCTTTTTCCATTTATTGGGGTGTTATACCAAGCACTAAGGTGGCTGGTATCAGAGCTTCTTGATAAAGCGGCTTTCGACTTCCATCGTAAACTCTTCATTATCCGAGAGTATAAACTGAATTGTCGAAACTGGTGAGCTCAGTTTTTCTGGATCGACGCCTAAGCTGATAGGAAGGTTTAAAACCTCACCTGGGTCTACGGTAATCGTTTGTTTACCGTACCAGATAGAATCTGGTAGCCCGCTGACATCAAGCTTGTACTCTTGCTCTTGCTGAGTTTTGTTGATTACTTTCAAGTTGTAAGTATTTTCGACAAGCCCTTGGCTATTGATTCTAAATAGCTGGTTTCTATCTCGTAGAACACTTAAGCCTGCAGGATCAACACTCGCTATCTGTGCGAAGAACAAACCCAGCATGACGATCAATATAGCGCCATAACCTAACAGCTTAGGACGCATCACCTTGGTTGTGTGACCATCGAGCCTGTGTTCGGTGGTGTAGTTGATCAGGCCTTTGTCATAACCCATACGTTCCATGGTGTTGTCACAGGCATCAATACACGCGCCACAGTTAATACACTCGTATTGTAGGCCGTCACGAATATCAATCCCCGTTGGGCACACTTGAACGCATAAATTACAGTCAATACAGTCGCCTAGACCAAGTTCTTTTGGATCGGCTTTACGAGAGCGAGGGCCGCGGCTTTCACCTCGTTCAGTGTCGTAACCCACGATAAAGGTATCTTTATCGAACATTGCAGATTGGAAACGCGCGTAAGGACACATGTGCAGACAAACAATAGAACGCATCCATCCCGCATTCGCATAAGTACACCCAGCAAAGAACAATACCCAAAACACCGGCCAGAAAGTCGAGTTAAAGGTAAAGAAGCCAACCACCAGCTCTTTGATTGGGATGAAATAACCGACAAAGGTTAAGCCCGTCGCAATCGCAATCGCCCACCACGCGATGTGCTTGATGGTTTTTCTGAGAATTAAATTGCTCGTCAGTTTGCCCGAGTCTTGTTTTCTTCGCTTATTGGCAGCACCTTCCAGTTTCTCTTCGAACCAGATGTACATGAAGGTCCAGACGGTTTGCGGGCATAAATAACCACACCAGACTCGCCCTAAGAAGGTGGTTATGAAGAATAAGCCAAACGCAGCAATCATAAATAGGATGGCGAGTAGGGTCAGATCTTGTGGGTATAGCGTGGTGCCAAAGAAGTTGAACTGCTGGCTACCGATATCGAGCAAGATTGCTTGTCGTTCACCAAATGGAATCCATGGGATAAGCGCAAAAAGTAAAAGTAAGAACCAACCGCCGTAACGACGAAGTTGTTGGAATTTACCTTTGCTTTCTCGAACATAGATTCGGTTACTTGGGTTAAATCGATCTCCATTACCTTTATGTGTTTTTGGGTTAAAGGTTTTAGGAGTCACATCTTTGATGTCGATTTTATCCTGACTCATGGACTATCCTTTTTGTGGCTTGTTTGCCCGGTTAAGTCGGGCATGACGACATTACTTGAAAGTATGGTTTAGAGAACCTGTAGAAATTGAGCTTGGTGCATTTGTTGGTATCGCACTCACTCTTATTATTTTAGAAGATTCTTATGGATGGCGATTATAACGACAATCTTGTTCTCATTTCTTTAACGCTATCAACCTTTAACAACAAAAGTCATAACAGTTGTGACGAAAAAATAGCGAACAGAAACAAAAAAGCGACCGAGTGGTCGCTTTTCGAAATTGATTGTTTTATTTATACGGCAATTGAGTTCTAACCAAATAGGCGATTAAAGAAGGCCACGCGCTTTTAGAATTGCGGTTTTGAAATCATCTTCTTGGTCTTTTTTAAGACCTGGGATCATTTCATCTTTTTCGCTGTTACGCATTTTTAGATGGTAGATAAGAACATCGTCAGTCAGCTCTTCTAGCTTGCCTTGGTAGCCTGCTTCGTTTGATAGCTTAATGATGAACTCTAATAGGTTAAGCTCTTGATCTTTCTGCCACTCTGGCTCCATCAGTTCAAGCAGTTCCTCAATGCGGTGACACTTCATACTTTACTTCTCCACAAATTTTATAATGATTTGTGGTTAAGGTATCAAATCGGGTAGGGAATACCAATGTGTAAAGGCATTTCAAGATAGGACCGGGCAAGAAAAAAGCGCAGTAAAAACTGCGCTTTTTGTTAAGCGGCTTTAATTACTTTTGTTGCAGTCGGTGCTAATAAAGCAGTCTTCTGAACGAGAGTCATTGTAGGAGCCAATTTCTTAGCCGTTGGAGCAGCAACAAAGCCACTACGACGACGCATCGCACTACGGTTGGTGTGCGAGAACCTGACAGCTGTTGGGCGCATTAATTTACCTAACGGTCAGGCATATCCATTGCCAATCTAATGGCCTGACTTATCATGAGCTTCGCTTCAATTACTTGAAGAGTCACTCGTCTGGCTTTCGCCAATCCGAAAAATAAATCAGGATAATGATATGCATGCATATCAAGGCTTAGATTATCACTATCTAAGTTATCGATCGACGCCTGAGTGATAATTAAACGATATTAGAGCTAAAATAGTGTGAGCAGTATATTTGAGTTTGAACCTCTTTCAGGCTTAAGATGATGCTTTAAAGGAGGTGCATATGTCGTTCTTAAAGAAAACGTTAGCTAGTTTTGGTATTGGATCTGCCAAGGTGGACTCTGTATTGCAACAGGAAGTGCTTTACCCAGGCAAGAAGGCGAGCATTATTGTGCATGTCTATGGTGGCGCTCAGCCACAAGAAATCGACAACATCGATCTCAACTTGTGCTGTCGTTACGTCAAAGAAGTTACCATGAACTCGCAAAGGCAAGAGGGCGGTCATAAACGCCGAATGCACCAGACGTACTCGTTGGCTAAATGGAGCCTGCCGTATGCCTTTGTGATTCAGCCGGGAGAAACCCGTGACTTTGAATGTGAGTTTGATGTACCGCTGAATACACCAGTCACGATTGGTGACTCAAAAGTATGGCTTGAAACCGGGCTCGATATTGCGATGGCGATTGACCCATCGGATAAAGACACCTTAACGGTTCGTCCTGATGCGCTCCTCGATGGCATCTTTAACGAACTTGAAGCTCAAGGGCTGCGGATACGCCAAGTGGAATGTGAAGCGGTCGATGGCTTTGAACTGCCGTTTGTCCAAGAGTTTGAGTTTGTGCCGACTACTGGCCCTTATCATGGTCGCTGGCGTGAGCTTGAGGTTGTTGCTCATCGTGGTGAGACAGAACTTAAGTTGTGGTTTGAGATAGACCGCAATCGCGATGGCGCAAAAGGTATGTTGGCGAGTTTACTGGGAATGGGTCAGCTACAGCGTCAATTGAGTGTCCCGCTTGATACCTCACCAGAAGACGCCGGTAAGATGGTGGTCGAGTATTTAGAAAACGCGTCTTAGCTGAATCACACATTTTATAAGTCATTTTGTCATAAAAATTTAAGCTTACACGTGTAAGCTTAATATGTAATACTGGGTCAATCGAACATTTACTCTAGTAGGATACTCATGTCTGCATCATCAGCCAGCGAATACAGTGACATCGAAGAACGCGCTAATGCGATAACCCATGGTTTGGGCGTCGTACTTGGCGTAGTGGGCCTGATCCTGTTACTGATTCGTGCGTTTGATTACCAAGCCGACATGCTTACTGTTGCCAGTATGGCGGTGTATGGCAGCAGTATTATTCTGCTCTTTCTTGCTTCCACGTTGTACCACTCGATCACCACTGAGAAAACCAAGCGCTTACTCAAAACGCTCGATCACTGTGCGATTTACTTGCTGATCGCGGGCAGTTACACGCCGTTTCTCTTGGTGGGCTTAAGAACCCCATTAGCGATGGGCTTGATGGCGGTGATTTGGGGAATTGCGCTGGTGGGCATCATCATGAAGATTGCCTTTGTGTACCGATTCAAGCGCTTATCGTTGTTCATTTACTTGGCGATGGGTTGGCTATCTTTGATTGTTGTTTATCAATTGGCGATGAATATCGATATAGGTGGTTTGGTGTTACTGGCGGTTGGCGGGGTGATTTACTCGCTGGGTGTGATTTTCTATGTGGCAAAACGCATCCCTTATAACCATGCCATCTGGCACCTGTTTGTGTTGGCGGGCTGCGCTTGCCATTTCTTCGCTATCTATCTGTTTGTGACACCGGTTTAGCGGGCAACGACCTCGATAATCTCGGCTTTAATCTGATATTCAGGGTGCTCTGCTAGGTCGAGTTCTATCAACTTACCTTCTTCAGCTGTCTTTGGTCGCAGGTAAGTGTCGGCCATTCGTTTGATTGATTTCCAGACTGCGACTTCTTGTTGTGCCAGTAACTCACCTTCTGCGGTAAATACGCTGATGTTAAGTGATACCAAAATGACAGCTTGAGTGCCTTGGTTGGTGATGGCTGTCGGAATGATAAGCTCACCACCTTCATAGCGGCTCGCGCCTAATACGACATCCACTCCTGATTGAGACAGTTGCAAGCTTGGCTTTTTACTATTAACCACAATCGTAGTACCACGCGTACTGGTTGCAACTGGGACAGCGACTACGGGTACTGCTGCGACTGATGCCGTTGCTACCGCTACCGCTGAAGTTATCTCTGTCGTTGTTGTTTCTTCTGTTTTATTTTCTGCCATATACTGCCAAGTAAAATCGTCTTTTAGTAACACTTGCTTGCCATCAGGCAATGTGACCATTTGATCAGCAAAGGCAGAACTTACGAATACTGAGTTTGCGAGCAATGCGCCAGCGAGAAGTACGTATGATTTCATCTGTGTTTCCTTGATTTTTTTGCTTGGTTAGCGTCGCCAAAAGGCTGGGAAAAATAGAACAATGAGCGTCAGTATCTCGAGTCGTCCCATTAGCATTCCTAAACTTAGCAACCATTTAGCGGCGTCTGGCAGTGGAGCAAAGTTCCCGGTTGGACCGATCACGCTACCCATGCCTGGGCCCACGTTGGCAACGGCTGTGATAGCGCCAGATATACTGGTCACAGGATCAAGTCCCATCGCGCTCAAGCCGCCTGCAATTAAGATAATCGTGATAAAGAACATCAAACCAAATGCCACGAGTGAACGCACAATATCGTCATTCACAGGTCGCTGATTGTAGCGTTGAACAAACACGCCTGATGGGTGAATCAGCTTCATCATTTGTTTGTGGAGCATGGTCATCGCAATCTGGAAGCGGAAGATTTTGATACCACCAGAGGTTGAACCCGAGCACGCGCCCGCCATCATAAGAAACGCAAACAAGGTGGTTGGCAGTGCACCCCACGCGGTGAAATCTTCTAAGCCAAAACCGGTTGTGGTGACGACTGATACGATGTTGAACATCGAAACACGCATCGCATCCATAACAGTGTAGCCATCTCTAACCACCAACCATGTTGATATTACGGCGCTGGTGAACAAGAACAGGTACGTGAAACCTCTCACTTGCGCGTCTTTGTAGAGGATCGAGAGTTTTCGGCCTCGCAGTGCGCTAACAAACAGTAAGAACGGCAGTCCACCAAGGAACATGAACAGGGTTCCCACCCAGTGAGCACTGTTAGAGAAGTGGTTCATCGAGCCATCTGAGGTTGAGTAACCCCCCGTCGACAGTGTTGTGAACGCGTGATTGATCGCGTCAAAGATGCCCATGCCTGCAAACAAATAGCTAATGATGCATAAACCAGTCAGAACCAGATAAACCGCCACGATGTTCTTCGCGACGGTTTTTGCTCGTGGGCTGCTTTTATCTGACCAGTCGGATGATTCGGTTTGGAACAGGCGCATACCACCAACGTTGAGCATTGGTAGAACTGCTACCGCCATCACGATAAAGCCGATGCCGCCTAACCATTGCAGTATAGAACGCCACAACAGAATGCTTGGTGCCATGCTGTCTAAGCCGCTTAATACGGTTGAGCCTGTCGTGGTGATACCTGACATGGTTTCGAAGTAGGCGTCAGTGAAGCTGATGTGGTTAATGAAGACAAATGGCAGGGCGGCAAAGGCGCTGGCAATGGTCCAAACCAAAGAGGTGATAAGGAACATGTCCCGCACCCCAAGTCGGAACTTAGCGGAGCGGCCCAAGCTCAAGCAGATGAACGCCACAATGTGCGTGATCACTACTGATTGACCAAACTCGAGGAAGCCACCGGTGCCAGTAAAAAAGGCAACCAATGTGGGGATGTACATGAAAAGGGCGAGTTTTGATAACACTAACCCTATCACTAATAATATCGGACGAAAGTTGACCATAGCTTAATAGACCATAGCTTTAATTGATTACAGCTTTGTGCCGGAGCGCCGTTCTCACAAAAGAAAGTTGCGAGAAGAAGCTCACGAGAACAAGGCTATAAGAAGAACGGGCTCGGTTGGAATAGAGACTCAACATCCGGTACGTATTTCTTGTCCACTAGGAACATCACTACGTGGTCATCCTGTTCGATTACGGTTCTATCGTGCGCGATAAGCACCTCTTCTCCGCGAACAATCGCACCAATAGTGGTGCCCGGTGGCAGTTTGATGTCGCCAATAGCTCGGCCAACGACTTTAGATGTGGTCTCGTCACCGTGAGCAATGGCTTCAATCGCCTCAGCAGCACCGCGACGTAGAGAGGATACGTTAACAATATCAGCACGACGAACGTGAGTAAGCAGCGCAGAAATCGTCGCTTGCTGTGGAGATATCGCAATATCAATCACGCCACCCTGAACAAGGTCGACATAAGCGCCACGCTGAATCAGCACCATTACTTTCTTGGCACCCATTCGCTTCGCCAGCATCGCTGACATGATGTTGGTTTCATCTTCATTGGTTAGAGCGATGAACACATCCACCTGATCGATATTCTCTTCGGTCAGCAGTTCTTGGTCGGCTGCGTCACCACAGAATACGATGGTGTTTTCTAATTCTTCAGATAGCTTCTCGGCGCGAGTGTAGCTGCGCTCGATAAGTTTAATGCTATAGCTTTGCTCAAGGCGTTTTGCCAAGCTTGCACCAATGTTACCACCGCCAACAATCATGATGCGACGATACGGTTTCTCTAAGCGCTGAAGCTCACTCATCACTGAGCGGATATGGTTACTCGCAGCCACAAAGAAAACCTCATCATCGGCTTCAATGATGGTAGTTCCTTGTGGGCGAATAGGGCGACCTTGACGGAAGATAGCGGCAACACGAGTATCAATGTGCGGCATGTGCTCACGCAAAGCAGACAGTGCGTTACCAACCAATGGCCCACCGTAATAAGCTTTTACTGCTACTAGGCTAACTTTCTGTTCAGCAAAACTCACAACCTGCAGTGCACCAGGGTATTGAATCAGGCGCTCGATGTAGCTGGTCACTAACTCTTCGGGTGCGATGAGGTGGTCTACTGGGATTGCACCTGATTTGAATAGCGCTTCTTTCTCTTCTAGGTATTGAGGAGAACGAATACGAGCAATACGGTTTGGCGTGTTAAACAGAGAGAAGGCAACCTGACATGCGGCCATGTTGGTTTCATCCATGTTGGTTACGGCAACCAACATGTCGGCATCTTGCGCGCCCGCTTCACGTAGTGTGTTCGGGTGGCTGGCATAACCGTTTACAACCCTAAGGTCGTATTTGTCTTGAAGTTCACGCAGTCGGTCGGCATTACGGTCGACAATCGTGATGTCATTGTTTTCACCTACTAGGTTTTCAGCAAGGGTACCGCCAACTTGTCCAGCACCTAGAATAATGATCTTCATAGCCTTTCTCTTATTTTTGCCGTTGTAATTCTAGTGATCTCATTTTGCTTTGATAATGCACTAGAAAGAAACAGCGGCTAAGAAATAAATTCTTAGCCGCTGTTAGTTGTTATGCCTGTTTTACTAGAACTGCGTAGTAGAAGCCATCCATATCTTCTTCACCAGGCAGTATTTGACGACCCGGTTTTTCGATATCAGACCCAACCAGCGTTGCGTTCTCGGTACGCTCTAAGAATGCTTTCACTTGCAGCACGTTTTCTTGCGGCGTGATAGAACATGTCGCATAAACCATGGTGCCGCCTTCTTTTAGCTGGCGCCACATTGCATCCAAGATCTCACTTTGCAGCTCTGCTAGTGCATCAATATCAGATGCACGGCGTAGCCACTTAATGTCAGGGTGACGGCGGATTACACCCGTCGCTGAACATGGAGCATCAAGTAGGATGCGGTCAAACTGACTGCCCGTCCACCACTCTTCAGGGTAGCGAGCATCACCACAGATTACGTCGGCACGTAGTTGTAGGCGTTCAAGGTTATCGTAAACGCGGTCTAGGCGTTTAATATCACTGTCGATTGCAACCACTTCAGTGTCTTGAGTATGTTCAAGAATGTGTGCAGTTTTACCACCAGGTGCTGCGCAGCAATCTAGAATTAGCTCACCATCTTTTGGTGTTAGGAAATCAACGGAAAGCTGAGCTGCAGCATCTTGCACCGATACCCAGCCTCTGTCGAAGCCAGGAAGCAAAGTAACGTCACAAGGTGAGGCTAATTTTATGGCATCAGCTGCTTCAGGGTGCAGTGTGTATTCAATGTTTTCGTTTTTAAGCAGTTCAACATACTCGTCACGAGTGTGGTGTTGGCGGTTTACGCGCAGCCACATTGGTGCCTTGTTATTGTTTGCTTCAACCAATTGCTCCCACTGATCTGGGTAGCTCTCTTGAAGCATTTTTAGAATCCAGCTTGGATGGCTGTATTTGCCAGCATTGTGGCTAACGGCTTTCTCGTCTAGTTCTTCTTGATCGCGCAGATAGCTGCGAAGTACGGCATTGATCAAACCACTGAGGCTTGGGCCACGCAGTGTTTTGGTTGCTTCAACTGTTTCAGCAACGGCGGCATGCGAAGGAATTCGCATAAAGCCCAACTGATAAATGCCTACTAAGATCAGGTGATGGAAGACGCGCTTTTTACCTTTAAGCGAGTTTTCCATCAGTTCGTTAGCGATTGACTCTAAGCGAGGCAGGTAACGAAGTGCGCCGTAGCAAATCTCTTGCAGTAGAGCATGGTCTCGCGGACGGATCGTTTTTTGAGCCGCAGGGAGAGCGTGTGAAAGAGAGTGGCCTTTATCGACAACTTGGAATAGGACATTTGCAGCAGCAGCGCGAACATTCATGAGGGGTACCGAATATTTATTTGAATACATGAGGGCATCTCTGCCCTCGTAAAGGTTTTCTAAACTGTGTTTTTACAAGCTACACATTTTTAAGTGCATATTGAGTAGCTTTAAAGCGGTTAAGAAAGTTGAGTACCAACTTCAAACCAGCTTGCACGTGAGTTCAATATGTCTTGAACTGACATGGCTTTTTTGCCAGGAACTTGCAGTTGTTCCAAAACCAGTACTTTGTCGCCAGTCGCAACATAGATACCCGTTTTATCTGCTTTGATGATTGAGCCAGCTGGCGCAGATGTTGATTGTTGATCAACACGTGTCTGCCAAACTTTAATGCTTTTTTCATCATTAGAGCTGCTATCAGTAATCGCAAAGTGACTCATTGGCCATGGGTTGAAAGCGCGCACACAACGTTCGATGTGTTTTGCACTGTCATTCCAGTCAATCTTCGCTTCTTCTTTGCTCAGCTTCTTCGCGTAGTTAGCAAGTTCGTCGTCTTGCTTCTCAGCAACGGCTTTACCAGAAGCGATGTCAGCTAAACACTCAACAAGCGCATCAGGACCAAGGCCTGCCAACTTCTCGTACATTGACGCGCTGGTGTCTGTTGCTTCGATTGGTAGCGTCGCGATACTTAACATATCACCGGTATCTAGGCCGATATCCATCTGCATGATCGTTACGCCTGTCTCTTTATCGCCCGCCCAGATAGAGCGTTGGATCGGAGCAGCACCACGCCAGCGCGGTAGGATAGAACCATGCACGTTGATACAACCCAAGCGAGGCGTATCTAATACAGCTTGTGGAAGAAGCAAGCCGTAAGCGACAACAACCATGATGTCAGCATTCAAATCTGCTAGCTCTTGCTTAGCTTCATCTGACTTGAAGTTTTCTGGTTGGTAAACCGGAATATTGTTTTCAAGTGCGATGTTTTTTACTGGGCTCGCAGTCAGTTTTTTACCGCGGCCTGCTGGACGATCTGGCTGTGTGTAAACAGCAATAACTTCATGCTCCGAAGACAACAACGCCGCCAAGTGACGGGCGGCGAAATCCGGAGTACCTGCGAAGACAATTCTTAAAGATTGACTCAAGGTAGACTTCCTTCTTAATTTAGTAATAGCAGCGGTTATTAACCTTGTTTCTCGTTGAAACGTTTAATCTTCGCTAGCTTATCTTGAATACGTTTGCGCTTTAGTGGCGATAGGTAATCAACAAACAACTTGCCTTCTAGGTGGTCAAGTTCGTGCTGAACACAGATAGCCAGAAGGTCGTCAGCGTCGAATGTGAATTCGTTGCCTTCACGGTCTAATGCTTTAACCGTTACTTCTGCAGCGCGAGGGACTAGAGCTCGAGCGCCTGGTACAGATAGACAGCCTTCTTCGATACCATCTTCGCCACGTTTGTCGGTAATTTCAGGGTTGATCAGAACCATAGGCTCGTCACGTGTTTCTGAAATATCGATAACAACGATGCGCTGGTGGAAATCTACTTGCGTTGCAGCAAGGCCGATACCTTCTTCGTCGTACATGGTTTCAATCATGTCATCAACGAACTTTTGAATCTCTGGGGTAACTTCTTTTACCGGTTTCGCCACGGTACGTAGACGATCATCTGGTAATGTTAATACTTGTAATACAGACATATACACTCGAAATATTGAACTGTGCCGAAACAGCTTAAACCTTGTTGGCTCAATTCTAGACATTTTAGAGGTCAAATGACAGCATCCTGAAGTTAATTCTCTAATCAGATGTCATATATTCAGACCAAGGAACCTAGGTCATGCGTCATTTTTCTCCCACTTTTTCTCTTATTTGTGCCTCGCTTTCGTTCGCCGTTATGGCTGAAAATAGTGAGCAACCTTTAACCATTAAACAAGGCGCACCCGAGGTGTATGTGGTGGTTAAAGGGGATACCTTATGGGATATTTCCGCGATGTATCTCGATAGCCCTTGGTTGTGGCCAAGGCTATGGCAGGTAAACCCTGAAATAGAAAACCCTCACCTTATTTACCCTGGAGATAAATTGTCTCTAGTTTGGATTAATGGCGAGCCGGTATTGAGCCTTAAACCCGTCATCAAGTTAAGCCCTAAGATTCGTGTCTCTGAGAAGAAAGCGGTGCCTACCGTGAATGAGGGGTTGGTTCTGCCGTATCTGCAATCTGATCGCTTGGTTGAGCAGCAAGATCTCCAATCGGCTCAACGAGTGTTGGGGACCAGTGATGGCAAGCGTTTCTTATCAGGTGAAGACCGACTATTTATTTCGGGTAACCAACAACATCAAAAATGGGGTATTTACCGTTCTGTCGAAACTTATCAACGACAACAACCTCAAGCGAGCATGACCTCTTTGCGTTTGGTCGCCACGGCGCGCCTGAAAGAGGTGGATGCTGAGTTCAGTAGTTTACAGATAGAGACTCAACTGCAAGAGGTGTTACTTAATGACCTCGTGTTACCAGAGCTTGGCGTTGATCAGGTGAAGCTCTCAACCACATTTTATCCAGCGCCTAGTGCTGCGGGCCAGTTTGCTAATATCTTGGGTTCATTAGATGGCAGCCAATACAGTGCAAAGAATCAAGTGGTCGTTATTAATAAAGGCTCACAGGACAATCTTCGCCAAGGCTCTATGTTTACGCTCAGTGAAAGCGGCGCTGTGGTGTTTGGTAAGCAAGGTGAATACAGCTACAAAGAGTCTGCGGCGAGCGATAAGGTGCAGCTGCCAAGTACCTCACTTGGTAGTTTGATGGTCATTCGTCCTTATGAGTATTTTAGCTTGGCCTTGATCACTCAGAGCTCAAAACCGGTTAGTAATGATATTCTGGCGGTATCACCTTTGGATCTGGCTTTGAAGGAAGAAGCTAAGGGCACCGAGTGAATGAGCAACAACTGAGTGCTTGGTTAACTCTAAGTTTTGTTCCGCAATTGGGTGGCAAGCGCCTTTCTCGACTGCTGAGTATTGATTCCCCTTTGAATATTGTTGGTTACTCAAGTCAGCAACTGCAAGCGCTTGGTTTGTCTGCCAAGCAAATTGCCTATCTAAGAGAGCAAGCCCCAAGAGAAGTGGAGGCTTGCCTAGAGTGGCAAGCAAGACAACCCAACCATCACATCATTACCCCGAATTGCTCGCATTATCCCAAACTGCTGAATGAGACCGCCTCCGCGCCAAGCGTGCTTTTCGTTAAAGGTCACGTTGAAAAACTGATTGAGCCTCAAATCGCTATGGTCGGCAGTCGTAATGCCAGTCTCGAAGGGTTGCAAACCGCGAAGTCCTTCGCCAAAGAGTTCGTCCAAAACGGTTTGATTGTCACCAGTGGCTTAGCGCTCGGTATCGATGGCTATGCTCATGATGGTGCTCTAGATAAAGGAGGGGAAACTTTTGCGGTGTTGGGTTCAGGCTTGGACTCCATTTACCCTGCACGTCACCGAAATCTAGCGGATAGAATTTGTGAGAATGGCGCGCTGATCTCAGAGTTCCGTCCAAGCGCTAAACCTCGACCTGAACATTTCCCTCGGCGTAACCGTATTATAAGTGGGTTATCGCTCGGAACCTTGGTAGTTGAAGCGGCTGAGAAGAGTGGCTCTTTGATTACAGCTCGCTATGCCATGGAGCAAGGTAGAGAGGTGTTTGCGCTGCCCGGTTCAATTCATAACCCAACCAGTCGAGGAGGTAATAGCTTAATCAAAGCTGGAGCATGCTTGGTACAGAGTGCACAAGATGTTCTGATTGAAATAAAGAGTCTGTTAGACTGGTCTATCGATCAGCAACCCAGCTTGTTCGAACCTACGCCCAGTATGGGGGAAAATGAACAATTGCCATTTCCACAGCTGTTAGCTAACGTAGGATTAGAGGCGACACCCGTTGATATTTTGGCACAGAGAACCCATATACCTGTGCATGAGGTCATGATGCAGCTTTTAGAGCTTGAGCTCTCAGGGCATGTTGTTGCAGTTTCCGGTGGCTATATTCGAAAGGGGAGAGGCTAAGCTATGATGATGGACATACTGATGTACTTGTTTGAAACCTACATCCATAGCGATTCTGAATTGCAGGTGGATCAAGATGAGCTGGAAGATGAGCTTCTTCGAGCAGGGTTTCACCAAGATGATATTTATAAGGCCCTCCATTGGTTAGAAGATCTTGCGGCATTGCAAGATACTGAGAATCAAGCGGCAATTACTATGTGTTCCAATACCTCGATGCGTATTTATACCAGTCGAGAGATTTCACGTATTAATATGGAGTGCCGAGGTTTCTTATTGTTCCTTGAACAGATCAACGTACTCACGACAGAGATTCGTGAAATGGTGATTGATCGTGTGATGGGGCTTGAGACGAGCGAATTTGAATTGGATGATCTGAAATGGATTATCTTAATGGTGCTATTTAATGTGCCGGGTAATGAAAGTGCTTACACGCAAATGGAAGAGCTGTTGTACACCAAAGAGCAAGGTATCTTGCATTAATACAGGCTTGTCATGAGTAGTAAGATTGATAATCAGCTTTTTTCAGCACATGAACATGCATTAGAGCATGAACCATGTCCACAGTGTGGTGGAGAGCTTCAGCTTCGCCATGGTAAGCACGGCCCATTTTTAGGCTGTAAGCAGTATCCGAGCTGTGATTACATCAAGCCTCTACATCAAAACGATGGTCACGTAGTGAAAGAGCTGGGTGTGCCGTGTCCTAAATGCCAAAACGAATTGGTATTAAGGCAAGGTCGCTTTGGTATGTTCATTGGTTGTAATAGCTACCCAACGTGTAATCACATCGAATCTTTGGACCAACCAAAAGAACAACCTGAAGAGCAGCCACTTGTTGGCTGCCCTGAGTGTGGCAGAGGCCATTTGGTTGAGCGTAAATCTCGCTATGGCAAAACCTTCTATGCGTGCGATAACTACCCTAAGTGCAAGTTCGCCGTTAATCAGCCACCTGTTATAGGTCGTTGTGAAGAGTGTCAGTTCCCGCTGTTGCTGGAGAAGAAAACGGCCAGTGGTACTAAGAAGCAATGTGCTGATCGCAAGTGTCATCACATTCAATCTCAATAACTCGATATTATAGACACAAAAAAACGGCGCTCACTGAGCGCCGTTTTTATATCCAATGAACTTTTTATATCAATAAGCCAATGTAGGCTTACTGCATCTGCTCAGCAAACTCATGCACAGCAGGGTAGGCTTGCTTATCGAGAATATCTGCCAGTGAGCATAACGCTCTTTGCAGCTCTGCGTTGTAGTCAGCGCTCACGTTAATGTGGCCCATCTTACGACCTGCACGCTTCTCTTTACCATACCAATGAACATGACAACCACCTTGAGCAAGAATTGCTTCAGGTAGGGTATCTTCACCAAGGATGTTGATCATTGCGGTTGGGCGAATCAGTTTAGTACTGCCTAGTGGCATACCGCACACAGCACGTAGGTGGTTCTCAAACTGACAAGTTTCAGCGCCTTGCTGTGTCCAGTGGCCAGAGTTATGAACACGTGGTGCAATTTCGTTAACTAGCAGTGAACCTTTAACATCAAAGAACTCTAACGCTAGCACGCCAACGTAATCCAAACGTTCTGCAACAGCGGTGAACATGGTTTTCGCTTGCTCTTGCAGTTCAATGTCATCAATGGCTGTTGATAAGCTCAACACGCCGTCGGTGTGAACATTCTCAGCCAGTGGATACACTTGAATCTCGCCATTGGTACCACGAGCACCAACCAGTGATACTTCGCGGTCAAACGGAACGAATTCTTCAGCCACAATAGCTTGGTTGTCGGTCGCGGTAATGCACTCAGCCATTTCTGCCCAAGTCGCATCAACATTATCTAATGTCTTTAAGCGCCATTGACCTTTGCCATCGTAGCCACCAAGTGTGCTCTTCAATACCATTGGTAAGCCAACGTGAGCGATCGCAGCGTCAAAGTCTTCGCGAGAGTTGATCTCGTAGTACTTAGCATTTTTCACGCTTGCTTCGTCTAACAGGGCTTTTTCAAGGCGACGGTCACCGCCAGCTTTGATTGCTTCTGTTGTCGGTAAGAACTTACCGCTGCGCTCACATACCTCAAGTACATCATGAGGGATATGCTCGAATTCAGCAGTAATGACGTCCGCACGCTCAATCGCATTGTCTAAGCCGTTGCCTAGAATCGCTTGCGTTAATGGGTGAACAATATTTTTGCTGCCAACATCAAAAGCAGAAATTTCAATATTCAGCGGCGCCCCAGCTAGGGACATCATGCGAGCAAGTTGGCCCGCGCCTAACACAAGAACATGCATGGGAATTAGTCCTCAGCAGGGTTTGGATTAGCCAGAACCGTTTCTGTTTGCTCAGAGCGGAACGCTTCTACTTTTACCATCACTTCTTCATTGTGAGTACCAATGATTTGGGCTGCTAGGATACCAGCATTGGCAGCGCCAGCTTCACCGATAGCCAAAGTACCTACCGCAATGCCTTTTGGCATCTGTACGATAGAAAGCAGAGAATCCATGCCCTTGAGTGCTTTAGACTGAACAGGAACACCTAAAACAGGTACGCTTGTGAAAGCTGCAGCCATGCCCGGAAGATGCGCAGCACCGCCAGCACCAGCAATAATCACTTTAATACCGCGCTCTTTCGCACTGGTTGCGTAATCAGCAAGCAACTGAGGTGTGCGGTGAGCAGAAACCACTTTTGTTTCGTACGCCACGCCAAACTGATCCAACATTTCTGCAGCTAGCTTCATTGTTGGCCAATCAGATTTAGAACCCATGATAATACCGACAGTCATCTCAAACTCCTTCAGGTACGATTTAATTAGTGATTAGATATTTTGCGCGCATTATACGGGTAAAATTGCTTAAGGAAAACGTTTGCGTCAGTCTAAGTTGTTAATTGATACATTTTATAAACAAATAGCTTTAGTCACAGTGAATGATAATTTGTACACTTAGCGAGTTCGATAACAGAATTAATGAGGCAACCCTTGGATAACTTTCAACATACTTTGCAGGCATTACAACAAGGTGAAGTCATTGCTTACCCGACTGAAGGCGTTTTTGGGGTCGGTTGTGATCCCGATAATCCACAAGCCATTAAGAAATTGCTCGATTTAAAACAGCGGCCGATGGAGAAAGGGTTGATCCTAATTGCTGCGAGTTACGAGCAGTTGCTGCCCTATATTGATGAAAGCCAGTTGACGGAAGCGCAGTTAGCGACCGTAAAAGCAACATGGCCAGGTCCGGTAACTTGGATAATGCCAACCAGCAGTAAAGTAACTGACTGGGTCAGCGGCCAGTTTGATTCTATCGCGGTACGAGTGACGGATCACCCTTTGGTGCAAAGAATGTGTAATGAGTTCGGCAAGCCGTTAACCTCTACCAGTGCCAACCTGACTGGCGAGCCGCCTTGTATGACGACTGAAGAAGTTCAACAGCAACTAGGTCAACACTTAGTCGCGATTCTAGAAGGTCAAACGGGTGGTCGTGAGAAGCCAAGCGAAATTAGAGATGCAAAAACGTCGAAAATATTAAGACAGGGTTAAACTCTGCAAAGGAAGAAAGATGTCAGCAATTGATAAAGAAGCAGTAAAACAGTTTTTACTGAGCCTACAAGATTCGATTTGCCAACAGCTTGAGCAAGCTGATGGTGCAGCATTGTTTGAAGAAGATGCATGGCAGCGTGAACCTGGCGAGCGCCTTGGTGGCGGTGGTCGTACTCGCGTGATGACCAACGGTGCGGTATTTGAGCAAGGTGGGGTTAACTTCTCTCACGTAGCGGGTAAGGCAATGCCTGCCTCAGCCACGGCTCATCGCCCTGAATTAGCTGGACGTAAGTTTGAGGCTATGGGGGTTTCATTAGTTATCCACCCTAAAAACCCATATATCCCAACATCACACGCCAACGTACGATTCTTTATTGCGGAAAAAGAAGGGGAAGACCCGATTTGGTGGTTTGGTGGCGGTTTTGACTTAACGCCATTTTATCCTTTCGATGAAGACTGCCAATCTTGGCATCAAACCGCTAAAGATCTTTGTGCGCCGTTTGGTGATTATGTTTATCAAGAACATAAAGAGTGGTGTGATAAATACTTCTACCTGCCTCACCGAGACGAAACACGCGGTGTGGGTGGTCTGTTCTTTGATGATCTTAATGAGTGGGGTTTCGATAAGAGCTTTGCTTATATGCAGGCTGTCGGTGAAGGCTTTGCAGCCGCCTATCTACCCATTGTAGAACGACGTAAAGAGACGTCTTACGGTGAGCGCGAGCGTGACTTCCAACTTTATCGTCGTGGTCGCTATGTTGAATTTAACCTAGTTTACGACCGTGGCACCTTATTTGGCCTGCAAAGTGGTGGTCGCACAGAGTCTATATTGATGTCGATGCCGCCGTTGGCTCGTTGGGAATATCGCTATGAACCACAAGCGGGCTCACCAGAAGCTCTGCTTTATAGCGACTACCTAAAGCCTCGAGTTTGGTAGTTCTTCCTTCCTTATAGGGATAGTGATAGGGTCATCTATATAGATGACCCTTTTTTATTTCTGTTAGGTAAGGATATGACACAGCAAGTAGATCGTTATGCCGTTTTCGGTAACCCTATTGGGCAAAGCAAATCGCCATTCATTCACACATTATTTGCTCGCCAAACCAGCCAACAACTTACCTATACAGCACTCCAGCCAGAACAAGGTGAATTCATCATTGCTGCTCAAGCTTTTTTTAGTGAAGGTGGGAGAGGGTGTAATGTCACTGCGCCATTTAAAGAAGATGCTTATCAGTTCGCTAATCGCCTGACTGAAAGGGCTGAACTAGCAGGTGCCGTAAACACACTTAAAAAGCTCGATGATGGAGAGGTCATTGGTGATAACACCGATGGTGAAGGTTTAGTTCAAGATCTTCTTCAACATCAAGTAGTCCTAGAAGGGGCTCGCGTTCTTCTACTTGGTGCTGGTGGTGCTGCTCGAGGAGTGATTCAACCTCTACTCGACCAAAAGCCACAACAGTTGGTCGTCGCTAATCGAACCAGTTCAAAGGCTGAACTTCTGGCCGAGATGTTTTCTTTACATGGAAACATCAAAGGAATGGGGTTAAGCGATGTTAATGAAGGCTTTGATGTCATTATTAACTCTACTTCGTCTGGTCTAAGCGGGCAGCTTCCTGAAGTGTCTGATGCTATTTTCAATTCTAATAGCGCCGTTTATGACATGGTTTACGGATCTGGAACGACGGTATTCAATCAATGGGCATTAGATAACGGTGTTCATGCTGCTTATGATGGTTTGGGTATGCTAGTGGGGCAGGCAGCAGAGAGCTTTATGCTATGGCGTGGTCTTCGTCCAGGAACAAAACAGATTTTAAGAGAACTACGTAAAAACCTAGAGATGTAATGAGGTATTTATAAAAATGAATCAATCAATTCTATTTCCTGATATCCAAGATTGGGATGAAGAAAATCAATCAATCATCTTCCCTGCACAACAGTCTGGCGCACTGATTGAGTGTGTTATGTCTATTGAAGAGCTGTCTCGATTGGCAGGTAAAAATATAGAAGAAGGCGATCAAGCTTTAGTTATCTTTTCAGAGTTACGTTTCGATATTGAAGAGCTAGCTGAAGAGTTAATAGAAGAAGAGGAGTATGACTCCTCTAATCGGATTCAGATCAAAGTGTTTTAGACTGGCAACACAGAGTCTAGATAGTCGTTTTTATTCTGAACATAGTTGTCAGCTGACCTCTGTAAAAAGGCACGCTCTTTATCATTTAATGGGCGTGCTTGTTTTACTGGGCTTCCTACATAGAGATAACCGCTTTCAAGTACCTTATTAGGCGGAACCAAGCTACCAGCACCAATCATCACATCTTCTTTAATAACCACGCCATCGAGCACGATAGCTCCCATACCAACAAGTACGCGATCTTCAATGGTGCAGCCATGCAGCATTACTTTATGCCCAATAGTGACATCATTACCTATTAGTAGAGGATAACCCTCAGGGTTTTCTGCATTCTTATGGGTGACGTGCAAAACGCTGCCGTCTTGGATATTCGTTCTATCTCCAATATGAATGTGGTTCACATCTCCTCGAGCTGCAACTAAAGGCCACACACTAGAGTCGTCACCGATTTTGATATCACCAACTAGAACAGAACTTGTATCTATATAGACACCTTGTCCAATCTGAGGGGATATTCCTTTATAACTGCGTATTGAACTCATAAATCCTCCTTTATATAGGCACCTTAAGCCCTTAATTAAGGGGAATACTAGTGAAAATGGGGTGCTTTGAACAAAAAACGCTCGAACAATCAAAAAAGTA